>JACCYW010000007.1 GCA_013696275.1 Chloroflexota bacterium
TCGCCGTTCCAGGGCACGAAACGGATGACCCGGCGACGGCGGAGTTCATCGAGCGCAGTGCGTCCCGCGATCTGATAGAGCCAGGCTCGGGCACGGGTCGGGTCAGCCAGCGAGTCGAAAGCGCGGAAAGCCTTGACGAAGGTCTCCTGCGTCAGGTCGGCGGCCAGCTCGTGATCGCGCAACATCCGGCTCAGATAGCTGTGTATCTCCGCGTGGTGGGTGGCATAGAGCTCCTCCACGAAGGCCCGGGCGGTGGCCTGGTCAGCCGTCATAGTCCCTATCTTGCGGTCTGCGACCCGGCTGGATGGATATCCATCCCTGGGCCGATGTGGGCTGCGGCCTTGCGGTTTCCGTGGAACGCACGCCGCCTGGGCATGGGCGTGAGTCCATGCCTGTGACGCATGGCGACGGCGCGGTGTGACGCCAGGGAGCGCAAAGGCGGATGCCCATGGTCATCCTGCCGCTTCCCGCAGGAAGGCGTCCCAATCTCGCGCTCCGCTGCGAGAGACGCCAGGTTCGGCGCCAGCGTCCTCCGGCGAACTGGCGCCCGCGGTCGCCAGCAACTCTTCGGCCGCTTCCTCTGGGCTGACCGGATTGACCGGCAGGCCGGTCCCCAGCTCCAGGCCAGCGATCTCACGCAAGCGCGGATGGATCTCCCAGTGCCAGTGATAGGTCTCGTCGACCCGCTCGCGCAGCGGTGCCGTGTGCAGCACGAGGTTGTAAGGCGGTCCATCGAGGACGCCCAGCATCCCCAGCACCCTTCGCAGCGTCGCCGCTGCGCTCGTCAGCTGCTCATCGGTGGCTCTCGCGAAATCTGCGTCGTGATGGCGTGGCACGACCCACAACTCGAACGGTGACCGCGACGCGTATGGCGCGAAGCACACTGACGAGGCGTCCTGGAAGACCAGTCGCGCACCGTCCTCGACTTCGTCGAGAAGCAGCCGGCAGTACGGGCAGACACCTTCCCGGATGAGGTAACGGGCCGCGCCGCCCAGCTCTTCGCCGATCCGATGCGGGATCTGAGGCAGATCGTAGAAATCGAAGCAGAGGTGGTCGGTCCGTGCTCCGGCCTGTGTCCCCCAGTTCTGGACGACCTGGAGGTACTCGGTCTGGTTCCTTGAGCGCGCGCTCACGATGGCCGCCCGAGCCCTGGCCAGCATCTGGAAGACCAGGCTGGGCGATGTCTCGGCCAGCGACATGTGATGACCGGGCGGGGCGACGATGGTCTGCCATGACCCGCACTCCCCGACCAGGCCAAGATCCGGGTCGGCCACGTCGAGCATCGAGGCTTGCGCCGGCGTGATCGTGCGCGCCGTCGGGCGGCGGTCGCCGGCCACGCTGAAGGCGAGCGGTTTGAGCTCCCTGACCCGAACGCCGCCACCCGGCGGTATACGGCAGTTGGGGCAGCTGTCAGGGCCGATCCCGGTCGAGCCAGCCGGCAGCGCGAATCGATGTCGCTCGAACTCCCTGTCGACGACGACCGCCACCCACCAACCGGTGACGTCGTCCCTGCGGAGCTCGAACAAGCCACCCGCCATGATCGATGGCTCAGGCGGCAACGGCGGCGCGGTCGGCGACTTCCCTCAGTCGTCGCTGGAGCGCCTCCGCGAAGCGCAGGCCGGCTCGGTGAACGAGGTCGGTCGACCCTCTTGCGTCGACACCATGCCAGTCGAGCTCTCGGGCGAGCGAGGTGGCCTCCAGTCCGACCAGGCCGCACGCATCTATCAGTCCGAAGTCCGTCAGGTCGGTCGACACGTTGAGGGCGATGCCATGCAAGGTGACCCCCTGCTGCACCTTCAGGCCCAGGGCGCCCAGCTTCCTGGGTCGGGCCAGGGTAGGGTCGCACCAGCAGCCCGGGTAGCCGTCGCGGCGGCCGGCAGTCACGCCGTAGATCGCCGCCACGTCCGACATCGCTGCCTCAAGGGCCCGCACGAACGGGCGCAGCAGCACACCCCTGTCAGCCAGACGGATGATCGGGTAGGCGACCAGTTGGCCTGGCCCGTGGTATGTCACCTCGCCGCCACGTTCGACCTGGATCACCTCGATGCCGCGCTTGGCCAGGAGAGCCGGGCTGGCCCGGACATGACGCGCTTCGCTGCGGATGCCCAGCGTCAAGACGGGTTCATGTTCGACCAGTAGCAGCTGGTCAGCGATCCGACCCGCTGCCCGCGCCTCGACCAGTTCATGCTGGTGTCGCCAGGCAGTCCGGTATCCCATTCGTCCGAGCCACTCTGTCTGGAGCACCATCGGGGCACCATAGCAGCCCGGTGGAGGGCCGACCGCCGGCGGCCTGGCACAGTGGCTGAAGCGGGCCGATGGTCCGCTCAGCGAGCAGCCCGACCGGCGGCGCGCCTCGGC
>JACCYW010000081.1 GCA_013696275.1 Chloroflexota bacterium
GTCTCACGTAACGCTGCGCGGTCTCCGTAGCCGCCTCTGCGGACGTACCTGACGACACCGACCGCGACCGTGGGCAGGCTTACCACGAGGCTGGCCGATCCCGCGATGGTGATGGGAGCGCCGAACGCGAAGACGAAGCTGGGGATGATCAGTTCCCCGCCGGCCACGCCGAGCAGGCTGCTCACGAGCCCGATGGCGAGCCCCAGCGCAAAGGCAGTGACGGGCCACAGCGAGGCGGGGACCAGTGCCGCTGTGGCCACAGGGAGGAACGACTCGATGATGAGCGCCGCTCCGATCGACAGCAGCAGGACCAAGATCACGAACTCCAGCCGTTCGATGGAGATACGGGATGCGAAGGCGGGACCGATGTAGGCGGTGACCAGTGCGCCGGCGATCATCGCCACGATGGGTACGGCGAGAGGCGCGATCGAGCGATGTCGAGGGTCCCGGCGCGAGTCACGAAGGCTGCCATCAGCGTCACCATCGAGATGGCCAGATCGAGCGGGACCGCCTGTCGCGTTGGGTATCCGAGCGGTCCGGCCAGGACCGGGAGACGGAACTCAGCGCCCCCCAGGTCGATCAGCCCGCCGAGGAGGGCGATGGGGATGGACGTCACGAAAGAGAGCACTGGGCGGCGCATCGGTCGCCTCTCGGATGCTCGTTCCATGCGCCCGCAGGGTAGCGTTCGAGGGCCTAGTCCTCGCCCTCGCGCAGCAGTCCGGGTGGGATGAGCCAACGCAGCACCCCGCCACCTGGCTGAAGCGGCGGCTGGACATCGATGCGGCAGAGTGCCCCCTTCTTCATCGGCACGCGGGATGCACCGCAGAGCATCGCCACCAGCGCCGAGAAGTCGGGATCGTGTCCTACCAGCATCGGCCGGCGGGCGCCGAGATCGGACATGATCTCCTCCAACCGTCGCAGGCTGACCGAAGCGCCCAGCCGCTCGTCGACCTTCACCTCGGCGCCCAGCCGGTGGGCGACGATGCGCGCCGTATCGAGCGCTCTTGACTTGGGGCTGCTGACCACGGCCTCGGTCTGGAAGTCGATGGCCTTCAGGAACCGTCCGAGCCGCTCAGACTGCCGTCGGCCCTTGTCCGACAGGGGTCGGTCGTCGTCGTTCCCCGCCCACGCCTGCGGATCGCCCGCGTCGGCGTGGCGCACCAGGTAGAGCTGGATCGAGTCAGCGTCCTGGGGCATCGGCTGAGGCGGCTATCACCTGCTCGCGTTGAGCGCGGATGGCGGGGTCCGAAGGAAGAGCACGCGGCTGGACATGCGCGTCAAGGGTTGAGATCCTCGATGTCGCCGGTGGCAAGGAAGACGACGTCTTCCGCGATGTTCGTCACTCGGTCGCCGATGCGTTCCAGATAGTGTGCTGCGAACAGGATGCGCGCGCCACGGTCCACGTTGTCGGGCGCCTCCCGCATCAGGCCCAGGACCTCGTCGAAGATGCGGTGATAGAACTCGTCGATGTCATCATCGATGGCCGCCACCTGCCGGGCGCGGACCTCGTCGATATCGACGAGCGCGCGCAGGACATCGCGCACTTGCTGAGCGCACAGCTCACCCATCCGCGGTAGGTCGACATAGTCTTTGAGTGGCGGGTGGGGGGCAAGTTTGCGCGCCTGCTTCGCCACTGACGAGGCGTGATCACCGATGCGCTCGAGTTCGTATGTGACGTGGTCGAGCGCGAGCAGGAAGCGCAGGTCGCGGGCGACCGGTTGCTGCGTGGCGATGGTCCGCGAGATGAGCGAGGAGATGCTGCGCTGCGCTTCGTTGATGCGGCCGTCAGCGATGATGACTGCCGTCGCCGCCTCGGCATCGTGCGCGCGCAGGGCGTCCAGGGCGGCTCGGATCTGATCAGCCACCAGACTGCCCAGCCGCAGGACGTTGTCCTTTATCTCGCGCTCCTCTCGGTCGAGGACCTCTCGAGTGGCCCTGATCGGCGCTCCTGCCGAGCGGGATGAGCCTGACGCCGCACGCTCCACGATCTCATCGATCTGCTCGCGTACGAACTCCACTGGGTCTGGTGCGTCGGCGAAGGCCGCTCCGTCCGGATCGCGATCGGTTTCTCGTTGCATCGTCCCGTCCTCTAGCCGAAGCGACCGGAGACGTAGTCCTCGGTCAACTGATCCCTGGGATTCGTGAAGATGTCACTGGTCCGGCCACGTTCCACGACATAGCCGGCGCGGTCGTCGCCCATCGTCAGGAAGACGGTCGATTCCGATGCCCGTGCGGCCTGCTGCATGTTGTGGGTGACTATCACGATGGTGTAGTTGGTCCTGAGCTCGAACATCAGCTCCTCGATCTTGAGCGTGGCCACCGGGTCAAGCGCGGAGCAGGGCTCATCCATCAGGATCACGTCCGGCTCGACGGCGATGGCGCGCGCGATACACAGGCGCTGCTGCTGGCCGCCGGAAAGCGCCGTGCCCGGCGCCTTCAGCTTGTCCTTGACCTCGTCCCACAGCGCTGCTCGCTGCAGTGACCGTTCGACCAGGTCGGCGATGCTGCCCTTGAAGCCGGCCACGCGCGGGCCGAAAGCGACGTTGTCGAAGATCGACTTGGGAAACGGGTTGGGCTTCTGAAAGACCATGCCGATGCGCCGACGGACCTCGACGGCATCGACTTTGGGATCGTACAGATCCACCCCGTGATACAGGACCTGGCCCGTGACGTGAGCACCGGGGACCAGGTCGTTCATCCTGTTCAGGGATCGCAGGAGTGTGCTCTTGCCGCAGCCGGACGGTCCGATGAGGGCCGTGATCTGGCGCGGCGGGATGTCCAGGTCGATCTCCTTGATGGCCCGGAAGTCGCCGTACCAGGCCGAGAAGCCACGCAACTGGAACACCGGCGCGGTATGGACGGCCGTGTCGTCCGGAACGGCAGCGACCGCGGGCTTTCGTCCAGGGGCTTTGGTACTCATGCGAGTCCTTGTGTCTATGGCCATTCGGTTACCACCTTCGATCGTATCTGTTGCGCAGGATGATGGCAGTGGCGTTGACCAGCAACATCACCGCCAGCAGGACCACGATGGCTGCTGCGGTGTTGGCGCGGAAGCCCGAGTCGGGCAGCCGGGTCCAGCTGAAGATGACCGTCGGCAAAGCCGTATAGGGACCCTGGAGCTGCTCCACGACGCCCGCGTTACGCACCAGGAAGCCGCCCGTCACCGCGCCGACGAGGAGCAGCGGTGCGGTCTCGCCGAAGGCCCGCGACAGGGACAGGATGGTGCCGGTGAAGATGCCCGGCGCGGCATAGGGCAGCACGTGATGCCTGACCACCTCCCACTTCGTAGCACCCACCCCGAAACCGGCTTCGCGGATGCTGGCGGGCACAGCCCGCAGCGCCTCCGCCGCAGTGATGATGACGATGGGCAGCACGAGCACGGCCAAGGTGAGGGCGCCGGCGATGAGCGACCGACCGCCCGTCAGGCCGCCCAACGCCTGCGCGAAGATGGCCAGGCCGAGCAGCCCGTATACGATGGCCGGCACGCCGGCCAGATTGCGCACGAGCGTGTTCAGGAACCGGGTCAGAGCGGTGTCCGTCGCGTATTCCTCCAGGTAGATCGCCGCGCCGACCCCGATGGGCATGGCCAGGACGGCGACCACGACGGTCAGCACGACCGATCCGAAGATGCCCTGCGCAACCCCGGCCTGGCCAGCGTCCGAAGACGTCGGGGCAGTGAGGAAATCGAGGCCACGTTCGGCGAAGACGGGCAACGCACCCCCGACCACGTCGACCAGCAGCACGACCAGGATGCCCAGAGCCGCCATTAGTGACAGGAACAGGGTCGCCTGGAAGATGTAGCTTGCAAGGTCGACCCTGCCACCTGCCAGTCGCCGTCTGACGGCCTCCGTGGTGGCGTCATGCTGGATGGCCGCTTTCATCGCCACGGTCAGTACGCTCGTCGCACGCGGCGCACGAACGCCTCGCCGATGATATTGAGCACCAGCGTCATCGCGAAGAGCAAGAGTCCGATGAAGAAGAGACTGGGATAGGCGAGGCTGTCGCCGCGCGGCCGATCCGAGCCGATGGCGAGCGATGTCATGGCCGCCGTCATCGTCTGGCCCGGGCCACACGGGTCGAGCGTGAAGCGGCCGCCGCCGGTGGCGCCAGACGCGACAGCGACGATCAAGGTCTCGCCGATGGCCCGCGAGAAGGCGATGATGAGGGCGGCCACGATCCCCGACACCGCCGCCGGGACCACGATGCGGATGCTCGTCGTCCGCTTCTTGGCACCGAGCCCATAGGAAGCCTCCCGTAACGACCGCGGCACCGCGTACATGGCATCCTCGGAGACGGAAGCGACCAGCGGAGTGATGAGGATGCCCACCGCGAGCCCGGCGGCCGCGTAATTGGAGAGCGGCGTCACCCCGGGACAGAGTGGGTTGACGACCTGGGGACTGATGACCGTCAGGGCGAAGAAGCCGAGCACGACGCTGGGGATGCCAGCCAGGATCTCGAGCACTGGCTTGAGCGCCTTGCGGACCCTCGGCTGGGCGTACTCGGAGAGGTAGACAGCGGCACCCAGACCGAGCGGCGTGGCGACGGCCATGCCGATGAGGGCGACTATGAAGGTGCCGACGACGAGGGTGGGGATCCCGAAGAGCTCGCGCTGCGGAAAGAACGCCGGATCCAGAAGCGCGTCAGGCGCGACGCGGGTGATGAAGTTGGTGGCCTCGCCGATGAGCGACAGGACGATCAGTCCACTGATGATGACCGAAAGGCCGGCGGCGGCGAAGAAGACGAGGCGGATGGCCAGTTCCCGCCGCCGCCGCGCATGACTGCCACGAAGGTCGTCGACCGAGAGCGTCGGCGGCTGGGTCGCAGTGGTCATCGCCTCGTTCCCATGGCTGGCTGTACTACCCCGGTGACGCATGAAGCGGGGGTCATCGTACCGACCCCCGCTCCGCTGGTGTCTGCTGCGGTCAGCCGCCGGCCTTGGCCGACTCCCAGGTACTGCGGGTGGCTGCCAGCTGATCGGCTGGCAGCGCGACGTACCCTCGCTCGGTCACGTTGGCGATGCCCGCGTCCGACAGATAGAAGTCGACCCATGGGACGAGAGCCGGATTGTCGGCCATCTTCTCGATGCTCGGGTAGATGTACAGCAGTCGTGAGACCGGGTACGAACCGTCGGCGATGGTCTCGGCGCTTGGCGCGATGCAGCCGTCTCCGGCATCGATCTGGAGCGCCTTGAGGACGTCCGAGTTCGAGTCATAGAACGAGAAGCCAGCAAAGCCGAGGGAGTTGGGTGTCCCGGAGACGTTCTCCACGATGACGTTGTCGTTGGGTGAAGGCGTGTAGTGGGTGCCCAGTACTTCGATCTCTTCTTCGGTGATGACGCCTTCCTCGAAGCGGGCCTCGGCGACGTCGGCCGTGACCAACTCGATGAACGAGCTGTAGGTCCCCGATTCGTCGCCCGGCGCGGTGATGGCCAGAGGACCGGTCGGGAAGGTGGTCGTCGACCCCAACTCGGCGGCGAGCGCCTGGGCGTCCTCCCAGGTCGTGAATTCGGACGACTCAGGGCCGAAGAGCGCGTACAGGTCCTCGAAGGTGACGCACTCGAGGGCGGTATCCGGGTGGGTGAAGACAGTGATCCCGTCGAAGCCGATGGGCAGTTCGACATAGCTGACGCCGTTCTCCTGGCAGAGAGCGACCTCTTCCTCGTCGATCGTCCGCGATGCGTCGTTCACATCGGTCTCGCCGGTGCAGAAGAACAGGTCGAAGCCGTCGCCTGTGCCGGGGCCATTGACGGTGTAGCTGAAGCCAGGGTTGGTGGCGGCCAGATCCTCCGAAACGGCCAGCGTGATGGGCTCGACGGTGGACGAGCCTTCGACGTATACCGTGCCCTCGATATCGGTCGGCATGGGCGGGGCGGACGTGTCGGCCGAAGCGCTGGGGCCGTCTGTGGGCGCGTCGCTTGGCGAATCTGACGGCGCGTCGCTCGGAGAGTCGGAGGGCTCATCCGAAGCTGGCTGGGAGGGCTCATCCGAAGCCTGCTCGGAAGGCTCGTCCGAGGCCGGCTCCGAAGGCCCGTCCGAAGCCTCGTTGGTGGGGCTGGAAGCTGCTGCCGATGATGTCGCCCCGCCCGAGGGTGCGCGCGATGGCGCGGTGGTCTGGTTGCCGCCACCACAGGCGGCGATGATGACCATCGCGCCCAGTGCGATGACCGTGAGACGCTTGTAGAGATCCACTCGTTCCTTCTCCTCTTGATCTGTCTTTGGGGCCGATGTTCCGGTCACGCCGTGAACGTGCTGTTGCTGGCTTGTTAAGCCGCGGTTAACGCTCGGGTCGCGCCAGTCGGTAGCCGACGCCGCGGACGGTCAACAGCCAACGGGGCTGATCCGGGTCCTCCTCCACCTTCTCGCGCAGCCAGCGGATGTGGACATCTATGGTCCGTTGGTCTCCGCCGTGGTCGGTCCCCCAGGCGCGATCGAGCAACTGGCGCCGAGTGAATGTCTGTCCCGGATGACTGGCCAGGACCTGTATCAGGCCGAATTCCTTGGGCCGCAGGTGGACCGGTCCGCCACGGACACGAAGCTGGCGCGCTTCCGTGTCGAGCACGACATCGGAGGTGACTGCCAGCTCGTGAGTCCGACCTCGCCCTGCGTGCGCGACCAGCAGGATCAGTCGTGCCTCCAGCTCGTCGCGATCGATCCCGTCGTCGAACGCTTCGTCAAAGCCCAGCCGGATAGCGTCCAGTCGCTCGGTCACCGCCCGGCGTGGGTTGACCAGGACGGCCCGCAGCGTCGTTCGACGGCGCCGCTCTGAGGCCACGAGGTCGATATCGGTAGCGCTGCCTGGTGGCAGACGGAGCAGCGCGAGGCTTGGTCGATCAGCCAGGAGTGCTGACTTGAAGATGATCGAGTCGCCCACGAAGCGCACGACCTGATGCCTCTCGGCCGCGGGCGGATCAGGCAGGAGGTCGACCGGAGCGAGCAGCAGCCAATCGGTGCGGACGTGCTCGCCACGGGCTAGCGCTGGCTGCGGCTGGAGGCTGCCCACCGGGGCAGGGTCTCGGTCCAGAGTGAACGGCAGGTTATGAGCCAGTTAACGCTCGACCAGACTTGACCGTTGATGTGGTGTGAACCAACCGTTCACGAAGAACGGGTCTCCGCTAACGCGCCGGTGACATGGCGGGTCCACCTTGGACCTGTCTTGGCAGCCACTGATAGGGAGGGAGATCGGTTGAGTCCATCGATCAAGGGACGCGCCGTAGCGTCCAGGGCGCTCATCGGCGCGGCGTCGCTACTGCTCGTCGCGACGAGCGTCAGCGCAGAGTCGTTCGGTAGGCCAGGTCACCAGCTTGGCTTCGTAAGGACCGGACCCAGCTCATCGGATACCCCGTACATCATCCCGCACGCCCGGGGCGTGGACGTGAAGTCGCTGTTGACCGTCGGCGACTCCGTCGATGGGTATCGCATGGTCGGCATCCCCGATGGCTTGGGGGTCTATCGGAGTCCTGACGACACGTTCACCGTGCTCATGCATCACGAACTGGAGCCGGAGGAGGGCGGGCCGCATGCCCACGCCCCGAGTGGTGCGTTCATCTCCAAGTGGCGCATCCGCCGGAGCGATCACACGGTCATCTCTGGCGGCGACCTCATCGAGGCTGTCGCGACATACGACCCGCTGGTCGGCGACTACGACCCTGCGGCGTATGGTGTGCTGCTTGGCCGGCTGTGCTCGGCCGACCTGCCCCGTCGGTCGGCCTTCTACGACCGCAGCTCCGGGCTTGGCTTCGACGGCCGCATCTTCCTGGGTGGCGAGGAGGTCGGTTCCGAAGGGCGGGCATTCGGCACCGTGGTATCCGGCGCGGGGGAGGGTATCGCCTACGAACTGCCCTACCTGGGCAAGTTCAGCTGGGAGAACTCGGTCGCTCATCCCGACACAGGCGATCGGACCGTAGTCATCGGCCTGGACGACTCGACGCCCGGGCAGGTCTACGTCTATACCGGCGACAAGGGCTCGACGGGCAACGCTATCGAGCAGGCAGGCCTCTCGGACGGGTCGCTCTACGGCATCAGCATCGATGGCGTGGCCCTTGAGGATCGGGCGGCCGGCATCGGCGGCCCATCTCGACCGTTCAGCCTGGCTCCCCTGGGGGACGTCTCCCAGCTGACCGGAGCCGAGTTGGAGACCGCCAGCGACGCTGCCGGGGTGACCGAGTTCCTGCGTCCCGAGGACGGCGCATGGGATCCATCGAACCCCAACGACTTCTACTTCGTGACCACCGACCGCTTCAACACGGTCAAACGGCCAGGAGAAGCACCGACGGTCAACACGCCGGCCGCGCAGGAGGGCGCCAGCCGCCTCTGGCGCCTTAGCTTCAACGACAGCGCTCAGCCCGAACTGGGCGGCACGATGACCGAACTGCTGGACGGGTCCACCGGCCAGGATCGCCACCAGATGTTCGACAACATCACGGTCGATCGGGATGGCCGCGTGATCCTCCAAGAGGATCCGGGCGGCCAGCCAGCACTGGCGCGGGTGTGGCGCTACGACATCGCCAGCGGCGAGCTGCGGCTGATGGCCCGTTTCGACCGCAACCGTTTCGGCAACGACGGCGGCGAGCTGCCGGTGGCGCCGTTCACCTTCGACGAGGAATCGTCGGGCATCATCGATGCCAGCCGGGCGGTCGGCCCGGGATGGTTCCTGCTCGACGCGCAGACCCATTACCCCCACCCTGACCCGACGCTCGTGGAGGGCGGACAGTTGATGCTCATGCGCATCCCCTGAAGCTCTCCTCTCGAAGTACGGCGCCCGGCGAGCAGCTCATGCCGCTGGGCGCCGTACTATGCCCCGACTCCTGGGGGGCTCAGCCTGACGGCTTCCGCTACTTGCTGGCGGCCCGCTACCCGCGTGGGATCTGCCGCCCCCCTTTCGGCTCGGGCTCCAGCTGACCGCCGCGGACCGTGGCACCGATGACGATGCCGGCCGCGATGATGACCAGGTTCTTGATGATGTACTGGCCTTCCAGGGTGGGCGCGTAGGGCACCCGCAGGA
>JACCYW010000087.1 GCA_013696275.1 Chloroflexota bacterium
GCAGGCGCGCGCCGAGGCACCCCCCGATGTCGCCGCCGCGGCCGACCTGGTGCTTGCCTCTCCGCTCGAAGCGGCTAGCTTCCTGGCCGGTCTGGTCCGGCGCCTGGCCGACTGACCTTTGCGTCCCCGGAAGTAGCGCTGACGAGGTGCTAGACCGCGCCCATCTGCGGGTCGTAGGTGGCTTGGCACGCGCTAGCCCGCTGACGCTGGCATCGCCTCGAACGGATCGACCACCTCGATGCCCCGAAACCTCCGGAGATCGCGATCGTGCGTCCAGATGGTTCGAACGCCGTTCTCCCACATCAAGGCGACCAGGTGGGCATCGGACACCAGGTTGCCGGTCGGACGGGCGTCGGCTGCGACCTCTCGGTACCCATGCCAGAAGCGCGGCCCTTCTCCGGGCGCCTGGACATGGGGCCGTTGGAGTATTGCGTCCATGTTCCCCACAGCGCGTTCGTTCGAAAGTGGTCCTTCGAAGATGGAAGGGTGGGTCGCGATGCGGAGATAGGCCATGATGGTGGGCCAGAAGAGATAGGCGATCTCCGGCCCGGCGAGCAAGTGCTCAACGAGCTGGACGGCACGAGAGTGCCACCGGCTGGCCTCATCGGATGCGTATAGCAACAGGTTCGCGTCGACCGTGTAGCTCATTCGTCGCCTAGCGACCGACGCAGCGCCTCCTTGTCCTCCAGATCGATACGCGCGCGCATGGGTGCTGTCGTCCAAGCTGGTCGCGCGGCTGGCACCGGCTCCTCCATCGCCATGGCCGCCACGAGAAGCTCGGACACGAGCCGGCCGAGGGACTTCCCGTCACGCTCTTGGCGCCGTTTGAGGTCGCGCAGTACCTGCGGGTCGATGTCTACTGTGGTCCGTGTCACGGCGCATGATGCTGCCATGATCGTCATCAGATGACAAGGTGGCCATGAGCCGCTAGCCCAACAGCAGCGGTTCGAAGCGGCGGGTCGTATCGCGCAACTGCCGGCTCGGTGGCCGACCGCCCTCCGCCACCGCCACCAGGTCGCGCATCTGGCGCGCCAGCCACCAGCCAAGGTCCTCCGATCGGACGCTCGCCCGCAGCCGCCGCAGGTGGACCATGCGGGTCTCGTCGGGCATGGCCAGAGCGTCGCGCAGTGTCCGGCTGGTGCCGGCCACATCGGCCGCCGTGACCATCAGTGAATCGGCCGCCAACTGCTCAGCGGCGCCGGCTGTCTCGGATAGCACAAGCACCGGAGCACCGACCAGAACGGCTTCCTTGGCCACCAGGTTCATGCCGTCGATGATGGGGTTGACCAGCACCACGTCGGCCATCGACAGGGCCGCGATGGCCAGTGCTCGATCGCTGCCGTCGAGGAGCCAGATGGGTTGCTCGTCGGGGTCGGCCATCCCGTTGACCCGGGCGATGACCTCGCGCACCTCCGAGGCGTAAAGGGCGTACTCCGGCAGGCGCTCCCGACTGACCGACTGGACAGCCAGGAAGCGGACCGATCGGCGCAGCTCAGGTTCGCGCTTCAACATGGCCTCGAAGGCCAGGAAACCGCGCAGCGCGTTCTTGGACGGCTCGAGACGGTCGACGCGAACGATGAGTCTGGGCTGACCGGCTCGCTCGAGCCGGGCCTTCAGGTTGGCCCGCTGGGTCCTGACCGCCGCGCCGGCGGCGAATGCCGTGAGTGCCTTCGGGTCGAGCGAGATGGGGTATGACCGGACCCAGATGGTCCGTCCGCGCCAGCGCACGTTGCGGCCGTTCGGGTCGACCCGCGCGTCGCGCACGAAAGCATCGGCCGTGAGCAGGAAGTTCGTGGCGTAGCGGTCCGTCTGGAAGCCCAGGATGTCGTTGGCCAGGAGTCCCTCGCAGATGGAGCGGCGCATCTGCTGCGGCAGGACCTGCCAGGCATCCACGCCCGGCCACGGGATGTGGTTGAAGTGGGTCACCAGGGCATCCGGTCGCGCCTCTCGCACAGCTTGGGCAGCCAGGTAGAGGTGGTAGTCCTGAAGCAGCACGACCGGTCGGCCCACGTCGCCGGCAGCTTCCACGGCCACCCGCCCCAGTCGCTGGTTGACCACCCGGTAGCCGCCGCGCCACGCTTCGATCAGGTCGTCGTCGACTCGCGGCTGATATGGCAGTTGGTAGAGCTGATGCTGCAGGAACCACAGGAACGGATTGGCCACCACCGAGTAGTGCGCCCTGAAGG
>JACCYW010000120.1 GCA_013696275.1 Chloroflexota bacterium
GGCGCCGCGATGCGAATCGCGATCCTGAGCACGATCGCCTGGCGCACGCCGCCTCGCGCGTATGGGCCCTGGGAGCAGGTCGCTTCCAGCGTGGCCGAAGGGCTCGTCGCCCGCGGGCATGAGGTCACGCTGTTCGCGACGGCCGATTCGCGCACCGCCGGGCGCCTCGAATCGGTGGCGCCGCGCGGCTACGAGGAGGACGCCTCGCTGGACGTCAAGGTGTACGAGGCGCTCCACATCGCGCGGGCGATGGAACAGGCCGAGCGATTCGACCTCATCCACAACCATTTCGATTTCCTGCCGCTCGCCTGGTCGCGGCTGATCTCGACGCCGCTCCTCACCACGATCCACGGGTTCTCGTCGCCGTCCATCAAGGCGGTCTACCGTGAGTACGACGGCGACGCCTTCTACGTCTCGATCAGTGACGGCGACCGGGACCCGACGCTGACCTACGTCGCGACCGTGCACAATGGGATCCGCCTGGACGACTTCGCCTTCCGGTCCGAGCCGGGCGACTACGCCGTAGTGCTGGGCCGGATCCACCGCGACAAGGGCGTGCACCTGGCGATCCGGGCCGCCCGCGCGGCCGGCGTTCGGCTGGTCATCGCCGGGATCGTCCAGGATCGCGACTATTACCGCGACGAGGTCGAGCCGCACGTTGACGGACGGAGCGTCCGCTTCGTTGGTCCGGTCGGCCCGGCCGATCGGGACCGTCTCCTGGGCGGCGCCCTCGCCCTCCTCCACCTGGTCACGTTCGAAGAGCCCTTCGGGCTGGCGATGGTGGAGGCGATGGCCTGTGGGACGCCGGTCATCGCGACCCGGCGGGGAGCCGTGCCCGAGATCGTCGCCGACGACGAGACGGGCTTCATCGTCCCCGACGTCGGCGCGGCCGCCCGGGCGCTGGTGGATGTCCGAGGGCTCGATCGTGCCCGCTGCCGGGCGGCTGTCGAGGAGCGCTTCACCGTCGATCGGATGGTCGATCGGTACGAGGCCGTCTACCAACGGGTGATCCAGACCTGGCACGCGCGGCGGGCGGCAGGCGAGCCGCGAGCCGATCCCGCGACTCACGACCAGCGGCGCCGATCCGACTAGGCGACTCTCCACCGTCGAGTAGGGCCTAGACTGACAGTCCACTCAGGGCACGGGTATCACCATGAGGCCGCCGGACCTCCCTCCGCTCGATCTCCTCCCGCCGCGCAAAGCCATCGCCCACCGAATCGATTGGAGCATGCGATCGTACGCACCGCGTTCGTCTCGACGTACCCGCCCCGGCGTTGCGGGATCGCCACCTTCACGAGCGATCTGAGCCGTGTAACCGGGGATCGCGAGATCGTCGCCCTCCATCCGCCAGGGCAGGCGTCGCCGTACCCGCTCGAGGTCCATCACCGCATCCGGCGCGACGAGCCTGCCGACTACGCCCGGACTGCCCGGTCGCTCGACGCCTGCGTCGACGTGGTCTCGCTCCAGCATGAGTACGGGATCTGGGGTGGCGATGACGGCGAGTCCGTTCTCGACTTCGTCGGCGCGCTCGATGTGCCCGCGGTCGCGACGCTCCACACGGTCCTCCGAGAACCGACGCCGCGTCAGCACGCCATCCTCGTCGAGCTCGTCAAGAGGGTGCGGGCCGCGGTCGTCATGTCGCGATCCGCGGCGACGTTGCTGACCAGCGTCTATGGCGTCGATCCCACCCGGCTGGACATCATCCCGCACGGGGTCCCCGACCTACCGATGGTCCGTTCGGAGACGACAAAACCGGGCCTTGGCCTCGATGGACACGACGTGATCCTGAGTTTCGGACTCTTGGGCCCGGGTAAGGGCTATGAGCTCGCCCTAGAGGCGCTTCCTGCCGTCGTCGCGGAGCACCCGGCAGTCTGCTACGTCATCGTCGGCGCAACCCATCCCGATCTGGTCCGCCTCCAGGGCGAGGCTTACCGAGCGTCATTGATCGACCGGGTGGAGAAGCTTGGCCTGACGGACCACGTGCAGTTCGTCGACCGCTTCGTCGGCCGCGTGGAGCTGATGCGGTGGCTCGAGTCGGCCGACGTGTTCGTCACGCCCTATCCCAACCTCGACCAGATCGTGTCAGGAACGCTTTCATACGCCATGGGCGCTGGCCGGGCGATCGTGTCCACGCCGTACGCGTACGCCACGGAACTACTCGCGGACGGCCGCGGTGTCCTCGTGCCTCCCGGCTCACCCGAGGCACTCGCGGCTGCCCTGAACGGCCTGCTCAAGGACGACGAGCTGAGTGGGGCATTTGGACGGCGCGCGTATGAACACAGCCGGCGGATGGTCTGGCGTGAGGTGGGAACCGATTATCGGCGGCTGTTCGCACGGATCGTCGCGGACGTCCAGACCCCGGTGACATCCACGCGACTGGCCGCGGTCATTGCCTGAGCTGCTGCGGCTCCACCCCGTCGACCGAGCCCACCTTGAGGCGATGACCGACGAGGTCGGCATCATGCAGCACGCGATCGGATCCAAGCCCGACCCGAGCCACGGGTACTGCACCGACGACGTGGCCCGGTCACTGCAGGTCGACCTGCTCCATCAGCGGGAGCTTGGTTGGCCGGCGGTCGCCGATAGCGCGTGGCGCAACGTCCGCTTCCTGACCGAAGCCTTCGATGGGCGCGCTGGGCGCTTTCGGAATCTCCGGCGGATCGATGGGTCCTGGGCCGCGGGAGCCGGCTCAGAGGACTGCCACGGGCGGGCGATGCACGCGCTTGGCGACGTGATCGCGGCGGCACCCGAGACCGCACTCGTCGACACTGCGGCGGCATTGTTCGAACGTGCGCTGCCCGCAACGAATGCCCTGGGGGCCCTCCGGGCCATCGCTTCCGTTGCACTGGCATGCGACGCAGCGATCGGTGGTGGACTCCGCGGTCCAGCCATCCTCACGTTCCGGCTGATGGCTGATCAGCTGGGGCGCGCCTTCGAGCTCAGATCGGCGTCGAAGTGGCGGTGGCCTGAACGTCGGTTGACGTACGAGAACGGGCTAGCCATCCGCGCGCTCATCGTGGCCGGAAAGCATCGCGGCACTCCGCGGATGATCGAGGTCGGGGTGAGCGTCTTCGACTGGCTCGTCGCCGCCCAGACTGCGCTCGACGGCCACCTCTCGCCGGTCGGCAACGAGTGGTGGAGCTCCGGTGGCCCCAGATCCCACTTCGACCAACAGCCCATCGAGGCCACCTCCCTTCTCCTCGCGGCCGAGTCGGCCTACAGCGCGACGGGCGACCCGCGATACCGCACGGTGATGGAACGAGCCTATGGCTGGTTCCTCGGCCAGAACGATGTGGGCGTCAAAGTCGCGGACCCGGACCGGGGCGCGAGCTACGACGGCTTGACGGCAGGCGGTGTCAACCAGAACCAGGGCGCCGAGTCGACGCTCATGTGGCTGATGGCCCTCGAGCATATCCGGGCCATCCGACGGACAGGGCAA
>JACCYW010000129.1 GCA_013696275.1 Chloroflexota bacterium
GCGAGGGTCCGCGCGGCACCGGGTCCGAGGGTCACGCCGAGCTCGCGGGCCCGGCCCGTCGCCCAGGCTTCCATCTTCTCGCGGGCCGGTACCGGGAACTCCTGGATGGCGCCACCAGCCGCCGCCACCGCATCCCGAAGCGGGGACCTGGCGGCAGTCCCTCGGGCGCCGGTTGCCGTGAGGTCGGTCAGCACGAGACCATTGCCCGATGGCACGCTGTCCATCAAGGCCACGAGCCGTCGGCGAGCGGAACCTTCGCGGGCAAGTGCTTCGGGCTGCCGGACCACGACCAGCGTGCCACCTCCGAACAACGGTGCGGTGGCCAGGCGCTGCTCTATCTCGCTCAGCAGGCGCTCTCGGCGGCGGGTGGATGACGTGCCACCCTCCTCGATGCCTTCCTCCTCCGGGGAGGCTCGCCAGATGCTGAGCGGCCCATCTTCATCGCCCAGGCGCGTCGCAAGCTCATGGACGGCCCGTTCGATGGACCATGAGTCCTCGCCCCAGAAGTAAGCCAGCGAAGGAACCGCGGCGGCGCTGGTCAAGGTGCCATCGGTTCGTCGGCCTCGGTCTCTGCGCGTGGGTCACCGGACCGTTGCTGGATGGTCGCCACCCAGCGCCGGCGGCGGACATCGGCCGGGGCTATGCCAGCGGCGGCACACACCTCCCGCTCCAGGATGTTTGCCCGCGCACGTGCCTTCGACAGCCGCTCGTGGTACTCCGGGTGACGCCTCTCCCAACGGGCGAACCGCTTGTCCATCGATCCAAGTCGCTGGGCGGCCCGCTTGTCGGCGTAGGCGACCACACGTTCCTCGAGCGACGCAGCCCGCGACCAGACCCGCCAGTGATCGTCATCCGCCAATCTGCTCACCGGGTGTCCATCCACGGCCGGCGCGAGCTCCGCGAATCCGTGGCCCCTGAGCCACTGAGCGCCGGCATGGCCGTGACCGAGCGCGAGCAGGGGATCGCTCTTCGGCAGCGCCTTATCCATGTCGTGCAGGCGGGCCGCGCTCTCCGTCAGCCGACGGTCGATCTTGATGCCGCGCTCCGCGATGCATGCAGCCAGGTAGGTAGCGATCTCCGCGACGGCCGCCGAATGGCGCGCGAGCCGGGCGGCCGGCCGCAGGCCGACGAGGGCGGCGAGCGCTTCGCGCCGTGAGGGGATGGGCACGCGGTCGATCGTAGCAAGCCCCACCCTGACGGTCACGCAAGTCCGAGATGGCCGCCGTCACGTCGTCGCCCGCTGCGCGAACCAGCTTTGTCCGACCCATCGCGCTGGCCGACCGGCGAGGCTGGTCCTGTGTGCCGCGGGCAACGCGCGGTTCGGGCGAGGGGAGGGGATCGTCCGGCCGGATGGGCACCGAGCACAGCAGACCGCTGGCCCACGGCACGCCGGCGTAAGGGCTCCCACCGCCTGTGGCGATGATGCCGCGACTCGCGTCCGGCCCGGGCACGCTCGCGCTCGCCCGACCGCCGGTCGTCGAAACGCTCAGGTCGCGACCGTCCGTGGAGACCGTGACCGTGCCGTCCACGTCTGTCCGCAGGACCCGCGCTCCAGTGTCGTTCAGCCGCTCTACGGTCTCCGGCGCGGGATGGCCGTATGGGTTGTCGCGGCCGGCACTGACCACGGCGACGCGCGGCGCGATGGAAGCCAGGAACGTGGCGGTGCTCGCGGTGCGACTGCCATGGTGAGCCACCTTCAGCACATCCACCGGCATGTCGCCGAGGGCACCTCCGGCGACCAGCGCCGGATCCACCTCTTCCTCCATATCGCCGGCCAGCAGCAGGCGCCGGGCACCGTAGCGGATATCCATCACGATCGATACGTTGTTGACGCTGGTCCCGCCATCGGGAGGACGCACCGGGACCTCGCCCGGCCGCGGCCACAGGATGGTGATGGCTGCGCCATCCAGCCGTAACCGGTCGCCGGCTGCTAGCACCACCCGCTGGGGCGCCAAGCGCGCCGTTACGGCCCGGAATTCGCGGTCGCCGGGACCGCTGCCGATCATCCCGGGCTCTGCCACGACCGGCACTCGATAGCGCTGGAGCAGGAGTGCCAGGCCGGCGACATGATCCTCGTGAGGGTGGGTCAGCACGACCACATCGATGCGCCGATCCCACGCCGGTATCCGTTCGTCCAGCAGTGTCGCCAGGCGGTCCGGATCGGGTCCCCCATCAACCAGGATGCGCGACCCACGGTCGCCTTCCAGGAGCATCGAGTCGCCCTGCCCGATGTCTAGCACGGTCATCCTCAGCCGACCGTCCGGTGCGCCCGCGGTGAGCGATCCAGCGACGAGCAGCAGGCCGGCACCGGTGATGGCGAGTGACTTAGCCAGTCGGCCGCGAGAAAGCCTGGCACGACCGCTCCCGAGCTGCCTGTCCGAGGGTCGCGGCAAGGTCCGCTCAGGAGAGCCTCCGTGTGATGATGGGGTGGCGACGATCCGCTTTGGCTGGTGCCTTGACAGGGC
>JACCYW010000150.1 GCA_013696275.1 Chloroflexota bacterium
CCAGGCCTGAAGCGAACGATCACGGCGAGGTCGTTGGTCCCGGCTCCACTCATGACCCACCGATGCATGGATGAGGGTCGAGCCCGCCCGTTGCGCTGATCCCGGGCTTTGCCTCAGTACTCTGACCCGTTTGGTACCTCGGTTGCGCGAACCCCCATGATGATCACGATGGATCACGCGCGCCGTCGCTCAGGCTTACTGGCGATCCTGGTCATAGGCGCATCCGGCTGCGGCGTCCGCCTGTCGGGGGGCACACCGGGTCACTCGGCCGCCACTACACCTGATCGCGCCGCATCCGGCGTCCCGTCCGCACCCACCTCCGGGCCCGAGTCAGGGAACGGACGGAGCGTTCGGAACCGGCCTGGCTCGCCAGCTCGCGGTCATGGGCAACGAATCCGACGCCGACTACGTGAGCCAGGCGTGGCTCGAGTGGTTCCGCGCGGTCGGCGCGTCCATCGGCGCGACCTGCTCGGAGGCGCCCATCGATAGTCAGCTGGCGCTTCGTTTCGCGCGGCAGGCGGCGCTACTGGGTGAGGATGATGCCCTGGGCGACTTCCTCGGCTGCCTCCCAAGCCCGCCGCCTGCGTGTTCCGATGGTCGTGTGCCGCTAGGGGTAGCGCTGGCGGGGGCATGGACGACCGCGGTCATTCCGGGGTGCGGCGCGCCAGGCTTCACGGGAAGCGCCACGTACACGTCGCACACCTCCCTCCCGGATGGGAGCGAGAGGACCATCAGCGTGACGGCCACGAACGTGGTGTGGCAACCGGAGGGGGCCATCGGTCCGGCTACGACGTACCACGCCGTGGCAGGGCAGCTCATCTATGCCGATCAGGGGATGGCGGGAGACTGCACCATCGAGGGAAGCGGCGCGGCGTCGATCGGCGACACATCGGCAGCCACCGACTCAGTGTTGTTCGTGGATCTGAGCGGCCCACAGCCGACATACTCCGGGTTCGCATCGCTCCAGGTACCCATCACCACGACCACCACTTGTGCCAACGCTGCTTTCTCGCTCGACTCGGTGACCACCATCACGTGGCTTCAGATAGAGGTGATGGCGTTGGACCCGAGCGGCTCTCTCGTGCTCCAGGGAAACAGGACCACCGAGGACCCTGGCTTCGGCGCCGAGTCGCGGAGCTGGGACTTTGGGCCGCGCTGACACGCCGAGACTCGCTTTGACCACGCCGTGGGCCGAGCGTACGATCGAGCCCGCGGCGGAGTAAAGGAAGGGGTACGTTGGCGTATCTGCTGGTCCCTTTGGAGCCATCACCGACATCGATCCGGATGTGGGTCGGGATGATCGGCGAGAGTCCCGGAAGCGTCGCGCTCGCGATAGGGGACGGTACCCATCGCGACATCACGAGCGGATGGACGGAGATGCGCATACGGGGCGAGGTGCAGGTCCGTGCGCAGCGGGTCGAGGTGAGTGGTCTGGAGCCGGGCAACAGATATGAGGTCCGGCTGGAGGCAGGCGGCGTCGTCCGCGCTCGGGCCATGGCGCCAACGCTTCCCGAGGGTTTGCCAGGCCTTGATCGAAGGCCTTTCACTTGCCTGGTAGGGTCGTGCTTCGGGCGCCTAGCGGATGAGGAGGGCGCGGCCGGAGCTGCCGTCTCGCGGCTGCCGGCCTGGTATGTACCCGACGTGACGTTCCTGTGCGGCGACCAGGTCTACCTCGATGCGCCTTTCGCGCGGTTCCTGTTGTCACTCCAGCGCGGTGAGGATCTCAAAGCTGCTCTGTTGCAGACATACCTCGCGACGTGGCTCCAGGACGGCCCTGGTGTCGGGTACGCGCAGGTGCTGCGAAGTGGGGCGACGCTGTTCACGTCGGACGATCACGAGCTATGGAACAACGGACCCAGCAAGAGTCCGGCGGTCATCAATAGCTGGTTCGCGGGACCAAGGGAAGAGCTCCGGGCGGTCGCGACGGGCCTGTATGACCTCTTCCAGGCAAGCGCCCGAAGTGCGACATTCCGCGTCGGTCGAATGTCGGTGCTCGTGCTCGACACTCGGATGGATCGCACCGCCGATCGCTCCACGCTGGTGCCCGCGCCTCGGATGGTGGACGTCGGCCGCTGGGTCGATGCGCTCACGGGACCCGGTGTACTCGTCCTGGGCCAGCCCATCTTCGCCGATGAGGCCGGCTGGAAGGGCCACCTGTTCGACTGGGGACTGCCCGATTTCGCCCAGTACGCCGAGTTGGTCCGGAGTGTCCAGCGCTCCAGGCACGATATCGTGGTGCTGACGGGCGACGTGCACTACGGTCGGGTGGCACGTTGCGTCCTGCCCAGCGGCGCTCAGCTGCTCGAGGTCATCGCGTCTCCGTTCGCGCTCGTGGACGAGAAACTGGGTCGGGGCTGGCATGCGCCGCCCGCCTCGTTCCCGAGCTTCCCCATCCCCGGCACGCTCAGTCGCCCGGTGTCGTTCGAGGGTGGCTACCGCGAAACGCGAGACCATTTCGCGACCGTCGGCTTGAGCGATGCCGGGACCCGCCTGCGGATGGACGTGACGGCGTGGCCGATCCCAGCGCCCGGCACGGCGCTCGTTGCCAGCCACGCCTTCACGGTCGATCTCGAATGACGGCTGGAGCGCCTCCATGATCCCTACCCGTGAGTCGCCGGCGACCGACTCGAACATCCTGCTCACCAAGACGGATGCAGGTGCGGCGCCTTCCAACCTGGCCTGGTTCCGCGCCGGACGGCGCCGACGGGGCATCGTGCTTCTGGGCGGCACGTCCCTCGCCGACTTCCGGCTGCGGTTCGCTCAATCCGGGCTGCGCGACGACCTCTCACCCTCGTACTGGTCGCTGTGCGGGCTTCTCGTGGACACGGAGGGCAAGTTCCTGAGCGTGCCCCTTCAGCCCGCCGATGTCTCGACGGTGGCCAGGGACAATGCTGTGCAGGAATGCAGCCTGACCGACTTCGATGACCCGGAGGGCTGGCCGAACATCGCCGTGCTGAGCTTCACGCGCGAGCCCGAGGCGGTGGTGCGTCAGGCGCGGCTCCTGGGCCGTCGCAGGTCGATCATCGATCTGCCAGAGCTCGTCCTCGCCTGGCTCGGCTATGCGTGGGCGGTCGGCGCCGCAGGCAACCCTCTTCAGGCCGGCCACGGCATCCCCAGCGCGGCCTATGTGGAGGCCGCCCACGCGCTCGCGGGAGTGGAACTTACTCCCGGCCTGTCCTCTGCGTCGAGCTGTCCCGAGGCGATCTGGCAGGCTGTCAAGTGGTGGCACGATTATTACCGCGAGACGGCCGAGGTGACGGGCGGGCCGAAGAGCCAGACCATCGTCCCCCGTGGCCGGTACCTGGTGCGCCAGCGGTCGGCGCAGCTATCGCCGCCGGATGGTCCTCCATCGACCGATCCGCGCCGTCCGGGCCGACGGGCCAAGAGGGGCACGACTCGAGCGCGCACATGACATCCGACGACTCACACTTCGATGCCATCGTCGTAGGCTCCGGGTTCGGTGGATCGGTCATGGCCTACCGGTTGGCTGAGGCAGGGAAACGGGTGCTCGTGCTCGAACGGGGAAGACGATTCCCGCCCGGAACGTTCCCCCGCAGTCCGTACCGCTTCCGCCGGGCGCTGTGGGATCCGAGCGAGGGTCTGTATGGGATGTTCTCCGTGTGGTCGTTCGACCATCTCGGGGCGATCGTCGGCAGCGGACTGGGCGGAGGCTCCCTGATCTACGCCAACGTCCTGCTGCGCAAGGATGCCGAGTGGTTCGTCACGGAGCCCGCCGATGGTCCGGGGGTCGAACACTGGCCAGTAAGCCGTGAGGACCTCGAGCCGCACTACGACCGTGCTGAACAGATGCTTGGCGCGCAACGCTATCCGTTCGAAGTCGAGCCATATGCATCCACGCCGCGAACGCGACTGTTCCACGACGGCGCAGCGCGGCTCGGCTGGGAGCCGTTCTTCCCCCCGCTCGCGGTGACGTTCGCAGCCGATGGCCGCTCGCCCGCCACCGGCGAGCCTATCCCGGAGCCGCCGGACAGGCCCAATCTACACGGCGCCGCCCGCTCCACGTGCCGCCTCTGCGGCGAGTGCGACATCGGCTGTAACTACGGCGCCAAGAACACGCTCGACTACAACTATCTCAGTGCCGCAGTCCGAGCCGGCGCCCTGATCCGCGATCTGTGTGAGGTGCGCACGTTCGAACCACGCCCTGGTGGCGGCTACGTCGTCCGCTATGCGGAGCATGACCTCGCGCGCGAGGGGCATCCGTTCCCCACGGCGTCGCTGCCGCTTCACCCGGTCACCTGTGATCGGCTCGTCCTGGCGGCGGGGACGCTCGGGACGACGTACCTGTTGTCGCGCAACCGCCAGGCGCTACCGGCATTGAGCCGGGCGCTCGGGACACGCTTCTCCGGTAACGGTGACCTGCTGGCCTTGGCCATCCGACCTCGCGACCGCTCGACCGGCAAGCCCATCCCGGTCGAGGGAGGCATCGGACCGTCGATAACCGTAGCCATCCGCTTTCCGGGACGGCCCGACGCAGACGCGACGGCTGGCGTCCCGGGGCGTGGCTTCTACATCGAGGATGCGGGTTATCCCGACCTTCTCAATTGGTTGATCCAGGCAGCGGAGCTGCCGGGCGCGGCGCTGCGAGCCTGGTCCGTCGTAA
>JACCYW010000012.1 GCA_013696275.1 Chloroflexota bacterium
GCGATGCGCAGGAGCGAGTGGCCGATGCGACGCGCCGGCTCGATGCCATGGCTGCCACCGCCGGGTCGCTCGATCAGGTCGCTGGCCGGCTGGCGGAGGCGATGCGTGAGCTAGAGGCTGATATGACGGCCGCCCGATCGTCCATGACCGAGCCGGCCCAACAGACCCACCTCGCCCCGGCCGAGGCAGCACTCGTGCAAGCGCGGAGCCTGGCCAGTGCCACCCGACCAGATCCGATGGCCGCGCTGCGCCAGGTGACGGTCGCCCAGACCATGGTCGATCAGATGCTGGCCGGGGTCCGCCAGGCGGAGGAACAGCAACGCCGCGTGCAAGCAAGCGCGCAGATGGCCATCGCCACGGCCGAGGCCAGCATCACCCAAGCCGCTGGCTACATCGACGGCAATCGACAGTCGGCCGCCCTCGGGCGGCGCACACGCAACCGTCTCGTCGAGGCACAGCGCTACCTGGCGCAGTCCCGCCAGGCTGTCGCTGCTGATGCCGCGGCGGCGGTACAACTTGCCAACACCGCCGATGCGCTGGCCGACGAGGCCCTGGCACTGGCGCGCGAGGATGCCGCGCAGACCGCGCCACAGGTGCTGCCACCCATCCCGGACCGGCCAGAGGACAGCCTCGGCGTCATCCTCGGCTCTATCTTCGGCGGCGGTCGGGGAAGCGGCTGGGGCGGTGGCTGGGGCGGTGGCGGCTCCTGGCCAGGCGGGTTTGGCGGAGGTAGCAGAGGCGGATCTCGCGGTCGGGGCGGTTTCGGTGGCGGTCGTTCAGGCAGCGGTGGATTCGGCCTCGGCTCGGGCGGCTTCGGCGGCGGCAGCAGCCGCGGTGGCTTCGGAGGCGGCCGGTCGAGCAGTGGTCGATGGTAGGAAGTCTGAGCTCATGGCCGGCCGGTTCGGTGGCCCGCTGAACGCGATGGCTGGCCGAACGTCGACACTTGCGCCATCATCGGTATCCAAGCCGGAACATAAAGCGATCAGGAGATAGCCATGGC
This sequence comes from Chloroflexota bacterium, assembly GCA_013696275.1. Classification (GTDB taxonomy): domain Bacteria; phylum Chloroflexota; class Limnocylindria; order Limnocylindrales; family CSP1-4; genus Palsa-1032. The sequence goes on from JACCYW010000012.1 coordinate 1,001, forward strand.
TGCATCGATCTTGGGGCGGGTGAGTCAGCTGGTGCGGGCGAATGTGAATGCGATGCTCGACAGCGCAGAGGATCCGGAGCGGATGCTCGACCAGCTGATCCGCGACTTCACGGACAACATCGCCGAGGCGGAGGAGGCCGTCGCCCAGACGGTGGGCAATCTGCGGCTGCTGGAGGACGACCTGCGTGAAGGCGAGCAGGCAGTCTCGGAGTGGGGCTCCAAGGCGCGGGCCGCGGCGAGCAAGGCCGAGGAGATGCGCTCAGCTGGTCAGACCGCGGACGCCGGCCGATTCGATGAGCTGGCCAAAGTGGCGCTGCGCAAGCAGATCAGCTTCGAAGCGTCGAGCCGGTCGATGCAGACCCAGGTCACGCAGCAGACCGACCTTACCAACCAGCTCAAGGACGGCTTGAACAAGCTACGCACGAAGCGCGAGGAGCTTGTCAGCAAGCGCGACGACCTGGTCAGCCGGGCCAAGATGGCCCAGGCTCAGCGACAGGTCCAGGAGGCGGTCAGGGACGTTTCGGTGATGGATCCGACCAGTGACCTCAACCGCTTCGAGGAGCGCATCCGGCGCGAAGAAGCGATGGCCCGAGGCATGGCCGAAGTCTCGGCGTCATCCATCGAGGAGCAGTTCGCTTCGCTCGAAGATGCTGGCGCGGAGGTGGAGGTCGAGGCCCGCTTGGCCGCTCTTCGGTCCGCTGGCTCAGGGTCCGCCGGGTCGGGGTCGAGCGCTGGCTCCGGGTCGATGGCTGGCTCCGGTGACCTGTCGGCGAGCGCCACATCGTCCGGCTCGGCAGGCGGCTCCGGCGCATCGACTTCGGAGCCGCGCTAGGCACGATCCGCCGCCCGCCACGTGGTGGCGGCTGTGCCGCGGGCTACCGTCCTGCGCTACGACGGTTCGGCCGACGGATGCTCGACCAGGGCGATGATGCGGGAGGCCATGAACCGCCCGGTCCGCACGACCGTGCCGCCACGCGTCAGCTCCGCCACCTCGACTACGCCCCGCGAGACCGAGATGTCGACCCGGCGGCCGGCTCGTCGTGCGGTGATCTCGAAAGTCTGCGTGCCGTTGCCTGTATCGACCACGATCTCGACTCGGTCGCCCTTCATGAACGGAGTCTAGGCTGGACCTCCTAACCCGGCGCGGTGCCCTCCGCGGCGCGACGAGAGGCTGTCAGCCTGAGGGACCACTCGAGCGCCCGGCCTGACGCACACCCAGTGGCCCCGACGACAGGCGGCGACTCGTCCGGGCAGCGGACAAGCCGACGACGAAGCGTGCTCCACGGCGTGGTCGATCGGGCACGCGGGCGGCCTGAGCCGGGGACGTCCGTCCCGAACGTCGGCTATCTAGACTGACTTGCGTGGCCACTGACGACGAGCGCTATCCGACCGGCGGCCGGCACGATCCGGGCGCCGCCGAGTCAGCCGAGCGGACGAGGGACCTGGCTGACGCTGGTCGGCTGCCCATCGACATCCCGGAAGGCGGAAGCATCCGGGTCGGGACCGCCTCGTGGACGGACCCGACGATGACGGCCAAAGGCGTCTTCTACCCCGCCGCGGCCGATACCGCCGAGGAGCGTCTGCAGTTCTACGCCAGCCAGTTCCCGTTGGTCGAGGTGGATGCGACCTACTACGCGCTGCCCGCCGCCAGGACGGCTGAGCTGTGGCGGGATCGCACACCGCCGGACTTCACCTTCGACATCAAGGCCCACGCCCTGATGACGGGGCAACCGACCGAGACGAGGCGGCTGCCAAAGTCGATCCGTGACGGATTGCCGGCCGAGCTCCGGGGCAAGGGCCGCATCTACGCCCGCGACCTGCCCACCGAGCTCCGCGATGAGGTCTTCGCCATGTTCCGCGCAGGGGTCGAGCCACTGCGCGCCGCCGGGCAGCTCGGCTCCATCCTGCTGCAGTATCCGCGCTGGTTCTTCCCGGTCTCCCAGTCGCGCGATGAGATCCTGGAGTCGCGCGATCGTCTGGCACCGCTGGAAGTGGCCGTCGAGCTACGCAACGCGACCTGGTTCAATGAGAAGAACGCCGAGCGGACGCTGCGCTTCCTGGCTGACCATCAGCTGCCCTTCGTCATGGTCGACGGGCCGCAGGGTCTCAAGAGCAGCGTCCCGCCGGTGAGCGCCGTGACCTCATCGGAATTGGCCATCGTCCGCTTCCACGGTCGCCGCAAGGAGACCTGGGAGGCCAGGGGGATCGCTACCGTGGAGCGCTTTCGCTACCTGTATGACCGGGACGAGCTAGCCGAGTGGACGCCACGGATCCGCGCGGCAGCCGGACAAGCAAAGCGCACCCACGTACTGATGAACAACTGCTACGCCAACTACGGCGCCACCAACGCGCGCGAGATGGCGAAGCTGCTGGAGGACCTCAAGCCGGGCGCGATCTGAACCCAGACGCTGCCCGGCTACGGGTGATTGCTTGATTGCTCCGTGACCGACAGCGTCCCTGAATGGCTGGTGCCCTCGGTGAAACTGCCTACCCAGATGTCATACACGCCGGTCGCCGGATCCGCGAAGTCGATGGACGGATCGGGGAAGTAGGCATCGTCATCACAGACCCACTCCCCGCTCGGAGTGTTGATGAGGAGGGTCGTGTCCTCCTCAGTGTCGAAGTAGAAGCGCAGCAGTTTGCTTGTTCCCG
>JACCYW010000170.1 GCA_013696275.1 Chloroflexota bacterium
CACGACTTCGAACCGCTCCGCGGGCAGCGCTCACACCAGCGATCGATTCATGCCAGATGCGACATGATGTCCATCAGTCGAGGTAGGGTCGGTGCGCAGGGCTTACCGGCCCTTCGCGCCTGGTGGACCCGAGTCGGGTATGGGGGTCATCATCGATGCCGTCAGGAAGGCCAGCCGGTCCTGCCATCTGACTGACGCTGGAAGGAGGACATGACGAACTCGACCTCCACGGATGAAGCCGCCGTCAACCTGTCGCCGCGGGCGAAGCTCGAGATCCTTGGGGCGATCCTGCTCGCGATGTTCCTCTTCGCGCTCGATCAGACAGTCGTGGGGACGGCGCTGCCACGAATCGTGACCGATCTGCGCGGCAACGAGCTGTACACGTGGGCGGTCACGATCTACCTCTTGACGGCGACCATCAGCGGCCCCATCTACGGCAAGCTCTCGGACCTCTTCGGTCGCCGCCCCATCGTCATCTTTGCGGTGAGTCTCTTCATCATCAGTTCCGCCCTGGCTGGGCTCAGCCAGGAGATGTGGCAGTTCATCCTGTTCCGCGGGCTCCAGGGACTCGGCGGCGGCGCCGTGTTCCCGATCGCACTGGCGGTCATCGCGGATCTGTACACTCCATCCGAGAGAGGCAAATACCTGGGCTTGTTCGGCGCCATGTTCGGCCTGTCATCGCTCCTGGGGCCAGGTATCGGCGGCGTACTCACCGACACCGTCGGCTGGAGTTGGATCTTCTTCATCAACATCCCGCTCGGCCTTATCTCGCTCATCATCCTGTGGCGCCTGCTGCCGGCCATCCGCCGGCCCGAGGCGGCGCGTCACATCGACTTCGTGGGAGCGTTCATATTCGCCCTGGCTATCGCTCCCTTCCTGGTCGGCTTGACGAACAAGCAGAGCGGTCAGTGGACGGACCCAGCCGTGGGCGGACTGATCCTCGTCGGTCTCCTTCTTGGCGCCCTGTTCCTGTGGATCGAGACGCGCGTCGCGGAGCCCATCGTGCCGCTCGACCTCTTCCGCAGGCGGACCTTCTCCATCTCTGTGGCCGCCATGTTCCTGGCCGCCTTCGGCTTCTTCACCGCCGTCATCTTCCTGCCCCGCTGGTTCCAGACGGTGGGCGGTGCAAGTGCCACCGAGTCCGGTTACAACCTGCTGCCGCTGCTGGCCGGGCTCATCTTCAGCGCCATCGCGTCGGGCCAGATCGTGGCTCGGGTCGGCCGCTACAAGCTGCTCTTGCTCGGCTCGCTGGTACTGCTCGGCGTCGGCCTGTTCCTGTTCACGAATCTGCGCGCCGACACCTCTCGACCGATACTCTGGCTGTGGATGGTCCTTGTCGGGCTCGGCATCGGCCCCTCGTTCGCCGTCTTCACGCTGATCGTCCAGAATGCCGTTTCACCTGATCGGATCGGTGTAGCGACGAGCAGCCTGACATTCTTCCAGCAGATCGGCGGGACCGTCGGCCTGACCATCGCTGGCACCATCTTCGCTGACCGACTGACGGACGAGATCCCGACGCAGCTCGTGGCAGCCGGACTACCGCAGCCCATGGTCGACGGCTTCGCGGCCGGCGGGGGCGGCGGGGGTGCGCTAGACCTGACCGGCACGGGCGACCTCGGCGCGCGCATCCTGGCCAGTGTGCCCGAGGCGTTCAGGTCGACCGTCGAGCCGCTCATCCCCAACATCGTCGCTGGTATCTACCAGGCCTTCTCCATCGCGCTGGCATCGACCTTCTACGTCGGCGTCGCCGGGGCGCTCATCGCGGCGGCTTTCGTGCTATTCCTGCGCGAGGCGCCCATGCGCACGACATTCGAGTTCGTGGAGCCCGCAGCGGAGCCATCGGCCACCTCGACATGACCTTGAGCTTGGCGCTTGACGAATGACTGAACGTTCGTTCATTATAGCGAGCAGCACAGTCAAGCCCTCAAGGCAGGAGCCATCACGCCATGGGTTGGAGCACCGCCGACATCCCCGATCTGGGCGGTCGAACGGCCGTCATCACCGGCGCCAACGGAGGGCTCGGATCCGAGACCGCCCGTGAGCTCGCCCGCAAGGGCGCCCATGTCGTCATGGCCGTGCGCGACCTGAAGAAGGCGAGTGCGGCGCGCGACTCGATCGCTCGGCAGACACCCGGCGCTTCGCTCGAGCTGATCGCGCTGGACCTCGGCTCCCTCGCCTCCGTCCGCTCAGCGGCGACGTCCATCCTGGCGGCCCACCCGGTGATCGACATCCTGGTCAACAACGCTGGCGTGATGGGCATCCCACACGGGACGACGAGCGACGGCATCGAGACGCAGTTCGGTGTCAACCATCTCGGCCATTTCGCACTGACCGCCCTGCTGTTGCCCGCCGTCGCGCGCAGCGATGGCGGCCGCATCGTGTGCATCACAAGTCCGGCCCGGCTGTTCAGCTCGGCTATCGACCCCGACGATCCGACCATGGCGGCGCGCTATGACGCATGGCGATCGTACGGGCGGTCCAAGCTGGCGATGCTCCAGTTCGCGGTCGAGCTCGATCGGCGGCTTGGCGCGGCTGGCGCCACCGCCCACGCGCTGGCCGCCGACCCCGGCTTCTCGCACACCGACCTCCAGGCGAACAGCGCGCGTCAACACCGCGGCATGTCTCAGCGGTTCTTCGCGGCGACCGTCGGGTTGGTCGGTAGCAGCCCCGCCACGGGGGCGCTCCCGCAGTTGCGGGCAGCGACCGACCCGACCACGCGCGGGGGTGAGTTGTATGCCCTTCGGTTCGTCGTCGGTGGCTCGCCCATCAGGAACCCCTACCTCAGCCGCTCGATGGGATCGGCCGACCTGGAACGGTCGTGGTCGGCGTGGGAACGCATGACCGGCCTCCGATTCGACGTCGCCCAGATCGTCCGTACGGCCGGACGTGCGAGCGCCGGGCCGACCGAAGGAGGGTCGACGACCGAGCTCGGCGAAGCCCTGGTCTCATGATCGAGGCGCGGCCCGGCATCGACCGCGCGACACGGGTCCGACGGGCCTTCCTTGAGCTGGTAGCCGAACGCGGCTTGCAGGCCAGCATGGGCGCGGTCGCCCGGCGGGCTGACGTTGCCGCCGGCACGATCTACGTCCATCACGCGTCCAAGGACGAGCTGGTGTTGGCCGTCTACCGCGATGTCAAGTGCGACCTGGCGGCGGCCGCCATCGCTGGCTTGGACTCGAAGGCGCGTCCGGAGCATCGATTCCGGCGCATGTGGCTCAACATCCTGCGACACTTGGCAGCTGACCCGGTGCGCGCCCGGTTCATCCTCCAGGTAGAGGCGTCTCCATACGCTGGCATGGCTCACGCGGCGAGCGCCCCGGACGGCGAAGATCCGCTGGTGGCTGCGTCGGGCGCTCCGGACATGGCGCCACTGCTGGCCGATCTGCCGCTGGAAGTCCTCTACGACCTCGGGTTCGGGTCGGCCATCCGCCTCGCCGCTCGGGCCGAACCGATCGATATCTCGACCACGAAGCCGATCATCAGCGCGTGTTGGCGCGCCATCACCCGGCCCGATGACGCTGGACAGGTCGTCCAACGGCCGGGTACCGTGGCTCCATGAGACTGACCTTGCGCGCGACCGACCTCGACGGTCGGCCGGTGGTAACCCTCGACACGGCCACAGAAGCCGGCAAGATCGCCGATGTCGTGATCGACCCAGCCAATGGCGATGTGGTCGGCTTTCGCCTTCGAAGCCAAGGCATCCTGGGCCTCGCCGACCCGGGGTCACTACCGCTGGACACGGTCCGAGCGGTAGGGTCGGACGCGGTCATGATCACGGCCAAGACCGGTCTCGTGCGTGAGGGGTCGATGCCAAGCGGACTGGGGGCAGCTCGGGACATCCGCGGGGACAGGGTCATCAACGAGGACGGAACGGTCACCGGCCACGTGACGGACGTCATCCTGGCCGTCGATGGCGCCACCGTCGATGTCATCGGCTACGAGATCGAGCAGCCGGATCGGACGCGTGCGCTGATCGCCGTGCCCGATACGTTCGTCATCTCACAGGACGCGCTCCTCGTCTCGAACTCCATCGAACTCCTGCCGCCGGACGATCTGGAAGCGGTCGCGCGCGCCTCCGCCAGCCAGCGCTCGGCGGACGCCGCCTGATGCGATTCGGCGAGGGAGTGGGGCGCCAGGTGATCTCCACCAAGGATGCGCGCGTGCTCGGCACGGTGCGCCGCTTCATGGTCGAGGCGTCGGCTGGTCGCGTGGTGGCCATCCAGATCCAAGGGCGTGCGGGCGCCGACCTGATCGATTGGCAGCACGTCTCCAACTTCGGGGCCGATGCTGTGATGGTGAGCGCCGCCGAACTGCTGCGCGGGCCGGCGAGCCCGTGGGAAGAACGCTATGTCCGGGGTGAATTCGATCTGCGCGGGAATCTGGTCCTGACCGACGACGGCGAGGCGATAGGCCGGCTTGCCGATGTCGAATTCGATGAGTCCGACGGGCGGCTGCGGGCACTCGTCCTCGATCAGGGAGAGCGTCCGGTCGATCGACTCATCGCCGTCGGCCCATACGCGGTCATCGTCCCTGCCTGACGCATGCGGTCATCGTCTGCCTGACGCCATG
>JACCYW010000180.1 GCA_013696275.1 Chloroflexota bacterium
CTCGCAGCGGTCCGCGCGAGCCCGTGGCCGCCGGACGGCGCCCGGCCATCCTGGACCTGCCGGACTCTCAGCCTCGTGATCGTAACGGTGGCGAGCGTCTCAACTGACCGCCGAAGCGGAAGTCGGCGGCTAGGCCGTCTTGGCCTGTGGCACCTTCTCCACGTGGAGCATGCGCAGGCGTCGACAGACCCGGCACCAGGCGCCCAGGCGCTCTCCGCGCGACCAGGCCCCGACGCGGATCAGCCCGTAGTCGGCGGCTGGGGCCGATCGACCGCAGCCCCCACATCGCATCACCCAGCCCGGTGCGTAGCCCTTCATGGCTGGCCAGCATAGGATCGTGGCCGGCCCACAGCCAGTGGTACAAGCGTCCCATCAGCCGCTGGTCGACCTGATCCGCGATGAGATAGATGGGGCACCCGAGCGGCGCATCACCTTCGCTCGATTCATGGAACGGGCGCTCACCGAGCCCGGCCTCGGGTACTACTCGCGGAGCGACCTCCGCCCAACGCGCGAGGGCGACTTCCTGACCGCACCGGAACTCCATCCGTTCTTCGGCCGGATCATCGCTCGTCAGCTCGACGAGATGTGGGTCCGGACCGGCCGCCCGGATCGGTTCACTGTGCGCGAGTTCGGAGCCGGTCGCGGGACCTTGGCCAAGACCATCCGCGCCGGTCTGGAAGCTGATGGCTCGGCGCTGGCGGGGGCGCTCGTCCACGAGTCGCTCGACCTGGGCACGACCGATCCGACCGATCCGACCGATCCGACACAGGGTGTCGTCGGCTGCATCCTGGCCAATGAATTCGTGGATGCGCTGCCGGTCCATCGCGTCACGATCAAGGATGGACGCCTGCTGGAGTGCTACGTGACCTGGTGGGATGGTCGTTTCACCGATCGACTCGCCGAGCCCTCCACGATATCCCTGGCCGCTCAGCTGGCCGAAGACGGCGTGACGCTTGCCGAGGGTCAGGTGGCGGAGATCGGACTCGCCTCGGTGGCTTGGATGACGGCTGCCGCTCAGGGTCTGTCGCGCGGATACCTCTTGCTCATCGACTACGGTCATCCCGCGACGGAGCTGTATGGCTCCCACCGGGCTGCTGGCACCCTCCTGGGCTATCGCGGTCACCGCGTCGTGGACGACCCATATGGATCGGTCGGCGAGACCGATCTGACGGCCCATGTCGATCTGACCGCGCTGGATCGGGCGGCCCGCCGGACTGGTCTCGTGGCGTGTGGATCGGTGACTCAGGCCGCCTTCGTTTCAGCGCTGGGCATCGGCGAGATGCTCCAGGCATCGGGGGCCGATCCGGCGTCGGAGGCAGAGGCTTACCTGCTCGCCCGATCGGCCGTGGTACGTCTGCTCGACCCGCGCCACTTGGGTGCGTTCCGCGTTCTGGCATGGGCCCGGGATGCGCCGACGGATCCTCCTCTATCAGGCTTCCGGCCAGGTCCGGTCCCTGAGCGGTGAAGATGGATCAGGTGCGCCAACGACTCTCGGCGCTGCCCGATCCGCTGCCGCCGGTGCCGCGCTTCGTCGGGCCGGTCGTCGTCGGCCCGGTCGGTGCCCTGCCCGGATGGGTCACCAGCCAGGGAGGATCGGGACGGCGCGCCGCGGCGCTTGTCCTGCTCTATCCGGCCGCGGATGGCGAAGCCACCCTGGTGCTGACCGAACGCCCGACCGGCGAACTCCGCCACTCGGGCCAGATCAGCCTGCCCGGTGGAGCCGAGGAATGGGGCGATGAGTTCCCCGTCGGCACGGCGCTCAGGGAGGCGACCGAAGAGGTCGGACTGGATGCCGCGGCGGCCGGCGTGCAGACGCTCGGCCTGCTCGAAACGGTCGATGTGCGCGTCTCCGGCTTCCTTCTGTGGCCGGTGCTCGCCATCGCCCAGCGGGTGCCGCGGCTGACCCCGCATGCGCGCGAGGTGGCATCGATCCTGCACGTCCCGGTGACTCACTTCCTTCCCGACGCGTCCATCGAGCTGGTGGAAGAGGAGCGCGACGGCTACCGCCTGCGGTACGGCGTCTACCCCTTCGACGGCCATCGCATCTGGGGCGCCACGGCACGCATCCTCGGTCAGCTGGGCGCGGTCCTGGGCAAGCCGCGAGCCAGCGGCGGGTAGCTGGGACCAGCCGGTCACCTACCCGCCGCCCCGGAAGATGGGGTCGATGTCGACGACATCGACAAATCGGGCGTTGCCGGCGCTCTATGGACCAGGCCGGCCGATCAAGTGGCCGGTCGACCCACCTGGACGAGCTCGAACTCCTGGACGAGGGGCTCCCTGGAAGTGCCTGAGTGGGCGCCCATGCCGCGTTGGCGAGTCCTTGACCCCGAGATGTCGGCCTGGTCGACATAGGGCGTCCTATCCTGGTTCATCGGGCCGTAGACGCCGTTGGTGCTGCTCACCAGGGC
>JACCYW010000205.1 GCA_013696275.1 Chloroflexota bacterium
CTACTCCGCCGGCCTACGCCGACCGTGGCCCGATGGCGAGCGCCGGGCTTCGCCCGGCAGGTCGATCTGGTCAGAGCGCATCTTCGGGTCATCCATAGCCACGAGGCACTCGCGCTCAGCTACTCGCGCGAGCACTTCCATGTCGAGCCGGTCGGTGCCAGGCCACCGCGGCCCATCAGCCTCCTCCGCCGAAGTGCTACCGACGTGGCTTACGCGTACCGCTGGATGGAATTGGCCATGGGCCACCAGGGCGGCCCATGGCTTGCGGTGGTCGACGCCGGTGCAGGGATGTCGGACGCCGGCGCAGGGGTGTCGACCGGCGCCTAGGGGGCGCCGTTGCGCAGCGAGCTGGTGTCGACAGCCTCGAAGTCGCTGCCGCTGAGACCGTGAAGCTCGTGCAGGTCGTCATCGTCCCAGCCTGGGTCGGGAGTGCCGGTCACGAACCATGGCGAACCGTTGTCGGCCAGGATCATCCCGTATCGCCTCAGCGTCGTGAGGAGGATGCGCGATTGCGGCCCGAAGGCGGAGATATCGACTGATGCTTTGAGCCGGACGCGCAGGCCCATCGGTGGCAGATCCGGATCATCACTGTCGCTGGCGAAGTGGCGGGCCGGATAGATGAAGGCGCGACGCGTCTGGGGAGCCGTGAAGCGGAGCGCATGCTTGATAGCTCCGGTGGCCACCTCGGAGTGGCGCACCAGCCCAGGCAGGACGGGCAACCCGGCGGCGTCCGAGCTGGTCCAGCCGCGCGGTCGGAGAGCATTCGAGTCGAGATCCCAGATGGCCCCCGAGCCGGCGTGCCAGCCGTCCTCGGTCAGGCGCGCGGCGAAGAGCTCGTACAGGACGCACTTGCGCCTGTCGACCGTCAGCAGGTGGCGGTCGCTGCCGCCTTCGATGAGCGCGCCGTCCTTGATGGGATACGGTCCCGCGTCCGACTCATCGGCGTAGGTGAAGCCGACCTGGTGCCTTGGCGCCGCACGACCCACGACGTTGGAGGGGATGCCATAGCCGCCGCCCTGGATGCTGCTGAAGTCGGGGTGCAGATGGTCGCCCGGTCCGATGCTCGAAACGAGGTCGCTGGAGTCGGCGCGGACCGGTAGGTGGTCGACACGACGGTTCCATACATTCGAGGCCGGAAAGAGATCGCAGGCAGGGGCGGCCGGGAGCCGGGGTGTGGCGGCGATAGCAGGAGCGGTCCCGACGGATAGGACGGCGAGCACCACCAGTGCCGAGCGTCGGAGGTGCTTGGTGGTCACACCGATGATGGTCACGCCTATCCGGGGCATCGGTCAAGACGACCGACGGGCCATCACCAACGTACCATCGGGGTCGTGAGACTGGCCATCTTCGGAGCCACCGGCGGCATAGGTCGACACGTGCTTGCTCAGGCGATCGCGGCCGGCCACGAGGTGGCCGTCCTGGTCCGCGATCCCGGCAAGCTCACATCCGTCGCGGCGGACGTCCGCGTCGTCAGCGGCGACATCACACGGCGCGAGGACGTCGCCGCGGCGATCTCGGGCTGCGAGGCAGTGATATCCGCGCTCGGCCCGACGGCCGATGCTGGTCAGGTCGGCGTCTTCAGGGAGTGGGCGCATCACCTCGTCGCGTGCATGCAGGCGACCGGTCCGCCTCGCCTGGTCCTTCTTTCTGGGGCGGCCGTCGACGTGCCGGGCGAGCGCAAGGCGGTCAGCGACCGCATCGCGTCCATGGCCGTGCGTCTGCTGGCCAAGCACGTCGTGGCCGCCAAACAGGCGGAGTTCGATGTCGTCCACGGCAGTCTCCTCGACTGGATCGCTGCTCGACCCCCTCGGGTAGTGGACGGTCCCGCGACGGGTCGCATCGCGGCCGGCCTTGACCTTCGGCTCGGTCCCAGGTCGCGCATCAGCCAGCCCGACTTGGCCACCTTCTTGCTCAGGCAGACGACCGACGACACTTGGCTACGCCGGGCGCCGTTCGTCACATCCTGAGCCCATCGTCGCCCGGGCCGATTTCCTGGCGGCGAAGGTATGTCGGGGCGTCCCTAGACTGACCGGGTGCAGCCGTCGATCGTCATCCTGCTGGTCGTCATCGGCCTGGCGCTGGTGGTGACAGTGACCCTCCTGGTGGCGCGCGGCCGGCGGCTGGAGCGCCTGCGTGACATCCTCCGGCTGGGCCATCAAGATGATCTCGAGGCGGGCGTCCGGTCGGCGCAGGATGCGCTCGCGGCCGCCAGGAACGAGGAACGGCGCGGGCGACAGGATCTCGACTATCTCGTCGACCAGCTGGAGACGGCGGTGCTTCGTCTGGATGGCGATCAACGCGTGGTGATGGCCAATCGCGCCGCCGGGCGCCTCTATGGCGGATCCGTCGCCGGGATGGTCGGTCGTTCGGTGTTGGAGGTCTTCGTCGATCACCACCTCCAGGCTATCGCGGCTCGGGCGCTGGAAGATGGCACCGCCAGCGGCGAGGTAGGTCTCCATGCCGGCATGCCGGCGGGCAGGCCTGCCGACTCGACCGACCGCACGCTCCTTGTGCGTGGTCGTCGGGCGGCCGGCGGCGGTATCTGGCTGGTCATGGACGATGTCTCGGAACTGCGGCGCCTCCGCCGGATGCGCACCGAGTTCATCGATAACCTGGCCCACGAGCTGCGCACCCCGCTCACGACCATCCGGTTGCTGACGGAGACGGTCACGAGCGACCTTGAAGGTGCCGACGTGCCGCCGCGCCTGCGCGATCGCATCGCGAAGATCGACATCGAGACCGGGCATCTGGTCCAGATGGTCAACGAACTTCTTGATCTGTCCCGCATCGAAGGCGGCGTTTCCCTGCCCCGGCTCGAACGCGTGGACCTGGCGGCCATCATCCACACGGCCATCGATCGGATGCGTCCCTTCGCCGATCGGCAGGACATCGATCTGCAGGCCGAGCTCCCGCCCACGGCCTTGCCGGCGGTCGATGGTGACAGCGACCGACTGGGCCAGTTGCTGGTCAACCTGCTCCACAACGCGGTCAAATTCTCACCCCCGTCATCTCCCGTGGTCATGCGCGCCGATGCCCAGGCGCATGAGGTCACGGTCACGGTCACCGATGAGGGACCGGGCATCCCGCGCGCCGACCTGGACCGCGTATTCGAGCGCTTCTACAAGGTCGACAAGGCGCGTGTCCGTGGCATGGGCGGGACCGGTCTGGGCCTTGCCATCGCCCGCCACATCGTGGAGAGCCATGGCGGCCGCATCTGGGCGGAGAGCAAAGGAGGTCGCGGCTCCACCTTCAGCTTCACCATCCCGGTGGCCGCGGAAGGGTGACGACCACCCTGGGGTGGATCAGATCGGACGACGGCCCCGGAAGACGCGCATCGCCGACACGATGAGGATGATCCCGAGACCCAGCTTCAGCAAGGCTGCAGCGAGGATGCTCCTTCCACGCGCCCGCAGCGTAGCGTTCGAGGGCCTAGTCCTCGCCCTCGCGCAACAGTCCGGGTGGGATGAGCCAACGCAGCACCCCACCACCTGGCTGGAGCGGCGGCTGGACATCGATGCGGCAGAGTGCCCCTTTCTTCATCGGCACGCGTGATGCACCGCAGAGCATCGCCACCAGCGCCGAGAAGTCCGGATCGTGTCCTACCAGCATCGGCCGGCGGGCGCCGAGATCGGACATGAT
>JACCYW010000212.1 GCA_013696275.1 Chloroflexota bacterium
CTGTGGACGGAACCTGCTGGCTGGTCCTACGAAGGTCGGGAGTGGCCGCTGCGCGGCGCACGCTTCGCGCCCGGCCCGGTGACGCGTGAGGGCCGACGCCATCCGAATGTGATCATCGGCGGTGAGGGCAAGCCGCGCTCGCTACGCCTGGCGGCCATCTATGCCGACGAATACAACGTGGTCTCGGCGCGACCCGAGACGGCCGGTGGGATCTATGAGCGCCTGGCTGAGGCGTGCCGGGTGGCGAGCCGGGATGCGCAGAGCGTGACCCGCTCGGCGATGACTGGTGTGCTGGTCGCCGAGACGGAGGGTGAGCTGCTCGACCGCGTGCATGACCTGAGAGCCTTCATGGGTGGTGGTGAAAGCGACCCCGACGCCTGGCTCGCCGAACGGCGCGATCGCTGGATCATGGGTACGCCTGACGAGGCTCTGGAACGGGTCACTGCCTTCGAGCGGGCGGGCGTGCAGCGGATGGTGCTCCAGGACTTCAGCCCCCGGGACCTGGACATGGTGAAGCTGCTGGGATCGGCGCTAGTCGGTGCCTAGCAGTCCCAAGTGATCTGGATGGGGCTGCCGCCCTGTCCCTGCAGCCCAGTATCGCCGTAGGACCGGGCTCGGAACCACAAGCTGCCCTCGCCTCGGTACGCATGAGTCTTCCTGCAGTCACCGCCCGGACCGGTACGACGTCAGCGACATCGGAGAACGGTCCACTGCAGCGTGCTGCGCTGGAGTTGGACGGTCCTGTCGGCCAGGGCGTTGTTGACCAGCACGCCGTAGTCGTCGCCCACCTTGAGATGGCCATCGAACAGGACCGTGCCGCCCTGCCAGAGCAACGGGGGCGACGCGTCGATGGAGGCGCTCGTCAGCAGGCCGTCGCTCCGACCCACAAACGGGCCTCCGGGACGGTGGAACTACGCGGCCGGCAGTGACCGAAGCCGGCCGAGTCGGCCGGGTGGCCAGTAGCGGAACCAGGGTCGACCGATCACCAGCGGGGAGTCGATCGGCCCGAACGTTCGCGAGTCGGTGGAGGCGTCGCGTGCGTCGCCGAGGACCACAAGGCGACCGGCCTCCACGGCCGCCACTCGCTTGACGAGAAGTCGGTCGGGAGCGCGCGGATCATGGTGCAGCACGAGCTCACCCACGCGAGGCGCGGAGGCGCTCCGAAGAGCCTTCGGGTCGACCAGGAGCCAGTCGCCGGGCAGGAGCGTGGGGGCCATGCTCGGCCCGTCGTAGGCGACCCGCTCCGGCCATGAGCGTATGACCCGCCGGATGAGCGGTAGGCAGAGAGCGCCCAGCGTGAGGACGGCGGTCGCGACCAGCCATCGGCCGCGAGGAAGGGTCAGGCGGAGGGCTGGAGCCTGGTGGCAGCCGGGCCGCCGGTCTCCTTCCACATCGAGTCGATCTTGTCGATCAGCTCCAGGAGCTTCTTGGCCTCCGCCAGTTCGACCGTCTGCTTGACCTTCGAGGCCTGCTTGGAGGCCTTCCAACACGTGTCGTGCAGGTCGGGGAACTTCTCCACGTGCTCGGGCTTGAAGTAGTCGTGCCACAGGACATCGATATGGTGCTTGGTCAGTTCGGCGCGCTCCTCCTTGACGAGGATGCAGCGCTGGCGGAACACTTCATCCGAGGAGTCGTGGTACTTCTGCACGATCTTGTAGCACGACTCCGCCTCGATGCGGGCCTGAGCCGGGTCGTACACGCCGCATGGGATGTCGCAGTGGCCGTATGCCGTCCGGCGGGGGGCAAGGAAGCTCATCAGACTCATGGGTCACTCCTTCGTGCGGGACGCCACGAGTAGGCTGGGGCAGATGGGCAAGGCGTCCGCTGGTGTCGATCGTGCCACATGCTGCGCGCCCGTGCAGACATGGCAAGCATCTCGCGTGTAGCAGGGCATCTCGCCTCTGATTCCCATGGGGCGGGATTTGTGCAGACGCCGAGGCATCTGGCGAGGTGCGATGGAAGGGTCGACCTCGCGAATCACGCTCAGCGTGTGGCGGGCGGCGCCTCCAGGTGGGTCGAAACGGAGATGGCTTCCGCACTTCTCCCGTTAGACGGGGGTCCGAGGGAAGGTGCGTGGCGAGTGGGCTGCATTGCTGCGTCTTAGTCTCGGGCGATGGTAAGTACGCGCCGGCTCGGAGAACGCCTCTGGCGCGCCCGATGTGGCACCGGGCATGCGCCCGCAGCATAGGTGGTGAGATCCAGCGTCGATCTCACGTAGCATGTCCCTGGAGGCTGAGCGGTGCGGATGATGCGGCGCGGGCGTGGCTTGACCGGGTCAGTGACCCCAGATGAGCGTCGGCAGGGCCAGTCCGATGGAGAGGAACGTGATGGCGATGGTGGCCGACTCCCGGCCGAGTCGAGTGAGGAGGAGCGCGCCCGGGATCATCGCCGCCACGGAGCCCGCGAAGAGCGGCACCACCAGCCACCAGTTGGGCTCCACGTCGGTGAAAGCAGCGGCGCTCAGGACATAAGCGAACACCGCGGTCGCCGCCATGAAGACCCGCCCGACCAGCGACGAGCCGATGGCCTGGCGAGGATCCAGTCGGGTCAGGATGAGCAGCTTGACGCCGATCGGTCCCCAGCCGGCGCCGGAGATGCCCGATGAGAAGCCGGCCGCCAGACCGATACCGCCGACGCGCGCGGTCGGCACGTCGGTCGGTGCTCGGACCGACCCGAGCCCGCCCCAGCGCAGTGTGGCCAGCACGACCAGACCCACCGCCACGATCATGCCGGCCACCACCCGGGCGATGGTGTCCTTGGGCAGCGCTGCCGCGAAGAACGGACCGATGAAGGCGCCGATCATGCCGCCTACGATGAGCGGCACCGCTATCGACCGGTTGACGTTACCCATCCGATAGTGGCTGGCCGCGCCAAGTGGGATGACCAACACCTGCAGGAAGAGCGAGACGGCGGCCGCGAACCGTGCATCCACGCCCAATAGGAGTAGCCCAGGCACCAGGACGCCGCCGTAGACGCCGATGGAGGTGGCCGCCAGTCCCGATGCGGCCGCGATGAGAGTGCCGCCCAGGATGAGCGGTCGCTCGGCGGCTGGCGCCAGCACGAGCGTGCCCAACACCAGGAGACCGCACACCAGCGGAACCAGCAGGCTGACCAAGAGGACCCGCCTGGAGAGGCCGGTCCGATGGCGCAGCGCGCTCAGGCGCGAGGGGCCTGGCTCAGGTGGCGGTCCTGTCGCAGCCTCGCGGCCGACCGGCCCGCTCGGCGCCTCGGGCATCACCGGGCGGCCGTCGGGGGCTGGAGACACGGCGGCTATACTACGCGACGCCCCGCCGCCGCTCCGAGCAGCGCTTACGGCGCGCAGACACGCATCACCTCCAACCCCTCAAGGTCATCACACTGCCATGATCGATTCCGCCCAAGTCTCCGAGCGTTCGCTCCGTCGTGCGCTGTCACATCTCGATGCGCTGGAGGCCGAGTCCGTCTTCATCATGCGCGAGGTGGCGGCTGAGTTCGAGCGGCCTGTCCTGCTCTTCTCCGGCGGCAAGGACTCCATCGTCTTGCTCCGCCTGGCCGAGAAAGCGTTCCGACCGTCACGCTTCCCCTTCCCCATCATGCATATCGACACGGGTCACAACTTCGCAGAGGTGCTCGACTTCCGCGACCGGCGCGTAGCGGAGCTCGGCGAGCGGCTCATCGTGGCCTCCGTCCAGGACTCCATCGACAATGGTCGCGTCCGCGAAGAACCCGGCAACCCGTCACGTAACCGGCTCCAGACGACGACGTTGCTGGATGCCATCACGGCTCATGGCTTCGACTCCGTGTTCGGGGGCGCCCGACGGGACGAGGAGAAGGCCCGGGCCAAGGAACGGGTGTTCTCGCTGCGCGACGAGTCCGGCCAGTGGGAGCCCAAGGCCCAGCGGCCGGAGCTGTGGAGCCTTTACAACGGCAAGGTCCGCAAGGGCCAGCACATGCGCGTCTTCCCCATCTCCAACTGGACCGAGATGGACGTCTGGCAGTACATCCAACGCGAGGAGCTGGAAGTGCCCAGCATCTACTTCGCGCATGAGCGTCCTGTCTTCCGGCGCGACAACATGTGGCTGGCGACGAGCGACTTCCTGCCCCATGGATCGGATGAGTCGGTCGAATCGATGGTCGTGCGCTATCGCACCGTGGGCGACATGACGTGCACCGGAGCGGTCAACTCCTCGGCTGCATCGGTAGCCGAGATCATCGCTGAGGTCGCTGCCGCGCGCATCACCGAGCGCGGTGCCACGCGAGCGGATGACGCCTTCAGCGAGACGGCCATGGAAGACCGCAAGCGCGAGGGCTATTTCTAGATGGACCTGCTGCGCTTTTCGACCGCTGGCTCCGTGGATGACGGCAAGAGCACGCTCATCGGGCGTCTGCTGTTCGATTCGAAGGGCATCTTCGAGGATCAGCTCTCGGCTATCGAACAGACCAGCCGGCGTCGCGGCTACAGCCAGGTGGATCTGGCGCTGCTCACGGATGGTCTGCGGGCCGAGCGCGAGCAGGGCATCACCATCGACGTCGCGTACCGCTACTTCGCCACGCCGCGCCGCAAGTTCATCATCGCCGACACGCCGGGACACGTTCAGTACACGCGCAACATGGTGACCGGCTCTTCCACCGCGGATCTGGCCGTCGTCCTGGTCGACGCTCGCAAGGGTGTCCTGGAACAATCCCGCCGCCACACCTTCATCGCGACCCTGCTGGGTATCCCGCACATCCTTGTGGCCGTCAACAAGATGGACCTGGCCGGCTATGAGGAGTCCGTGTTCGACGCCATCGTGGCCGAGTTCAAGGAATGGGCCGCTCGGCTGGATGTCCATGACCTGACCTTCATCCCCATCTCCGCCCTGCACGGCGACAACGTGGTGCAGCGCTCGATGGCCATGCCGTGGTGGCAGGGGCCGTCGCTCCTCTACCATCTGGAGAACGTCTATATCGGATCCGATCAGAATCTCATCGACGCCCGCTTCCCGGTCCAATGGATCATCCGACCGCAGACGGACGAGCACCACGACTACCGTGGTTACGCTGGCCAGATAGCGACCGGCGTCTTCAAGAAGGGCGATGACGTGGTGGTGCTGCCATCGGGCAATCGGTCACGCATCAAGCGCATCGAGACGTTCGATGGGGAACTGGAGGTGGCCGGTCCGCC
>JACCYW010000024.1 GCA_013696275.1 Chloroflexota bacterium
GGCCCTGGCATGACCCAGCGGCGCGGACCGGCCAGCATCTCCAGGCCCACTTCCCGACACAGCTGATGGTCGACATGGTTGCCCACACCGAGCGGGAAGTAGATCATCTGGGGCTCCAGCCGCAGGATCTCCGTGCGCAGGATGTCGACCGGCGCGGGATCGTCCTCGCGGATGGCACCGAGCAGTTCCGCGTCGCCCTCGTAGCCTCTGTAGACGGCATCGGGTAGGTCCAGGAACACGACCGAACCCTGGACGAACCAGGCGTAGCGCTCGTCCTCCACCTTGCGCGTCTGCGTCGCGTCGAGGGCATCGAAGTCGACCGGTTCGAGCGAGCCCTGCCCGGAAACACTGTCGGCCAGCGGGCGCGCATCGGTCTCCTGGTTGGTGATGTTGGCGCTGCGCGTCCAGGCCGACCGCTGCCAGAACTGGCGCGCCTGGGTGTTGGCGCGTTCCTGCGTCACCTCGATACGGCCGGCATCGGCCATCCACGGCGGGTTGCCCCGAGCGTCGGCAAGGACCGGGTAGTCGGGCGGGATATTGGTCCGCCGGAAGGCCTCGAAGGCCGGCCACATCGTCTTGCTCCCGAAGCCGAGCGCCTCGCGCTGGTAGTCGGTCAGGTCGGTGTCCGCGCCGGGGCCGCCGGAGAAGACGGAGATGATGGTCACGTTCTGGCCGAGGTCTCGAAGCCCGGCGATGAGCCCACCGCAGGACAGTGCGGCGTCGTCCGGATGGGGCGCGATGAAGACGTGCGTCACGCGGCCAACGATACCAAGCCCGGACGGCTCAGAGTGCCGGACCGCTCAGAATGCCGATTCGCTCAGGGGGATGGGTCGGGGAACCCAAAACGGCCGATGAGCGGCACGAAGACGCACGGTTCAAGCTCCCATACCCGCAGCCCCTCGAGCGTGCGCTCGGCCACGGTCAGCATCTGATGCTCGCGCGTGCCCACCGGGGCCGCCACCCGGCCGCCGGGAGCAAGCTGAGCGAGCAGCGGCTCAGGGATGCGCGGGGTCGCGGCGGCGACCAGGATGCCGGCATAGGGAGCCCTGGCTGGGTACCCCTCACTGCCATCGCCGACGTGGATCTCCACCTGGTGGCCCAGTCGAGCCAGCCGTTCGCGGGCCTGCTCGGCAAGCTCCTCGTGACGCTCCAGGGAGATCACCTCGGCGCCCATCTCCGCCAGCACCGCCGCCTGGTAGCCCGATCCGGTACCGACATCCAGGACTCGCAGTGGGGGCGCGGCATGGCCGGCTGAGCCCGCCCCGGTGCCCGCGCGGCCAGCCCAACCCGGTAGGTCGAGCGCCTCCGTCATCCGGGCGACCATGAACGGCTGGCTGATCGTCTGGCCGCCGCCGATGCCCACGGCTCGGTCGTCGTAGCTGCCACGCTCAGCCGCGCCGGTCAGGAAGCGGTGGCGGAGCACGCGACCCATCGCGCCCAGGACCTCCGGCTGGCGGATCCCGCGGTCGCGCAGCTGACCGGCCACCATCCGCGCGCGCTGCTCTGCCCACCTGCGTTCCAGGGTCTGAGGATCAGGCGGGCGCCGCAAGGTCGGGATCCGCGAGGGCTCAGCTCCCGGTCGGGGACGGCGACACGGGCGAACTGGCACTGGGCGACGACCCACTGGCGCCCGGTGAAGCGCTGGCGCTCGGCGAGGCGCTGGCACTGGGTGACCCACTGGCGCTCGGCGAGGCGCTGGTGCCCGGCGAGCCACTTGCCGCAGGCGAACCACTGGTGCCGGCCGACTTACTGGCAGCCGGCGAGCCGCTTGTGCCAGGCGACCCGCTTGCCCGCGGCGACCCACTCGCTCCGGCTGACCCACTCGCACCGGCCGACCCACTGGCGCCCGGCGACCCACTGGCGCCCGGCGACCCACCCGGGCTCGCGGAGGGCAAGACACTCGGCGACACCACCGGCGAAGGTTCTCGCGACGGCCTGGGTGTGCGCACCGGGGTCAATGCTCCGTTCTGACCGAAGAGCAAGGCGTAGACGAAGATGCCGGCGAAGACGACCACGAGACTGCCCACGAACAGCTTCGACAGCCGATCGTCGATGCGCGGCAGATCGGCCTCCGTCTCCCTGGTCGCGGGGCCTCCGGTGGCGATGCCGGGCCGGGTAAGCGATGCCCGTGGCGTGCTGGCCTTGGCGGCGGCTGCCTCCGTCGCGACCTGGGCCGCCGTGGGCGTGTCGTCCCCGACCGTGTCGGGCACCAGCTTCTCTTCATCGGCCAGCGGGTCATGGGCAGAGGCGGGCTCATCGTCGGCGAAGAGATCCTCGCCATGGATCGGCTCATCGTCCGGCTGGGGCTCGTCTGGTCGGTCGGGGCGCCGTTGGCTTGTCATGCGCTGCGCATCATCCCAGACCACGCTCCCTCTCGCGCCGGTCAGGCGTCGCGCACCGCCGGCAGGAGCCAGCCCACGATGGCCGCCAGCACGGTCACCAGCCCGGCGCCCGCGATGACCAGCCCGACCGGGATGAACTCGGCCAGGACGCCGGATGCGGCCATGGCGCCGGTCATGGCGCCGAAGACGAGGGTGGAGCGGAAGGCCACCACCCGACCCATGTAGCCGATGGGCGTGTGGATGGCGAAGAGCGTCTGAGAGGGGATGACGTAGACCAGGTTGGCGATGCCCGAGACGGCCGCCGCCGCCATGGCCACCAGGATGTTGCCGGTCAGGCCCATGACGATGGTGGAGATACCCATGACGAAGAAACCGGCCACCACCATGCGGCCCTTCCCAAGGCGCGCGCCGATGATGCCCACGGCCAGCCCGCCGGCCAGGTTGCCCAGTCCGATGGCCGTCTCGATGGCGGCGAAACTGTGCGGGTAGGTGAGGAAGCGTCCGTCCAGCGCATCACGCGCATAGACCACCGTCAGCGCGATGGTGGCGCCCACGGACAACTGGGCGAAGGTGCTCACCATCGTGTTCTGGAACAGCACCGGCTGGCCCCTCAGCATATGCCACCCGTCGCGCAACTCGCCCAAGAAGGTGCGCAGGGCGCCGCTCATCCGTTGCTGCGCCTCGCGGGTGAGCGCAGGGATGAAGATGCTGCCGATGAGGATGGCGCTGATGACGTAGCTGGCCGCATCGACCCAGAAGGCGAGCGCCAGTTGGCTGCCCAGCAGAGCCACGAAGAGGCCAGCCAGCGGGTAGCCCAGGATGTCGGCCATGGTCTCGCCCGTCCAGGTGGCGCTATTGGCGGCGAGCAGATCCTCCTGCCGGACCAGGCGGGGGACCACCGCCGTCTTGGCCGGCCGGAAGAAGAGGCTCACGGCGGTGATGGCGAAGACGAGCGGATAGATGAGCACGATGTTGGTGCTGGCGGCGGCTGGGACCAGCAACACGAGTCCGGCGCGCAGCAGGTCGGAGATGACCATCACGCGCTTGTGATCCCAGCGGTCGACGAAGGTGCCGGCGACGGGACCAAGCAGCAGGTTGGGCAGGGTGGCGGCCATGAAGACCAGGCCTGTGGCGAGCGCCGAGTTGGTGGCCGCCAGCACCAGGACCCCGAGCGCCACCTGATGCAGCCGATCGCCGAAGAGGCTGATCGTCTGGCCCAGCCAGAAGGCCGTGAAGCGCGGGTCCCGCGCGAGGCGCACATAGGCATGCGCGCGGATGCCTGTGCCAGGCTCCGCGGCGGCGGCTGAGGCGTTGGCCTGGGAGCCGGGGCTCGGGGTCGCGGGACTGCCCAGCAGCATCGGCTGGTCCATGGTCACCGAGGAGCGCTCCTGGGCTCGCCCACTCCACAGGGCGATGCCCTGCGGCAGGGCAGCAGGATCGCCGCGCAGCAGCCTGGCCAGCACGAACCAACCAAGGCCGATGGAGATGACCACATCACCCAGGCTGTTCACATTGGTCAGGAAGGGGATGGGCAGCGGCACGATGTCGGCGAGCGGGCCGGCCCCCAGCAGGAAGTCCAGACCCAGGCCCACCGGCAGAGCCGTGTGGAAGGTGGGATCCAGCGCTGACAGGGGCAGGCCGGCCAGCTCCAGCGCCGGCAGGTAGACCGGCATGTAGCCGCCATTGACCACGATGGCGATGCCGTTCATGGCCGCTCCCAGCGCCACCAGGCTGAGCCCGGCGTGCCGGCGGTTCAGCCAC
>JACCYW010000027.1 GCA_013696275.1 Chloroflexota bacterium
GTACCAAGCCGATCCCGGCTATCCCTGTCTCCAGCAGCCGCACGCCCGGCGGCACGCGCCCGGCCATCAGACGCTGGATGGCGACGATGCCGAAGCCGTCGTCGCGCAGCAGGTCATTGCCCATCCCAGCGACGAGGATGCGCGGGTTCATCCGGCCAGCACCTCGAGCTCCTGGGTCCCGAGCGCGACCAGGACCGCACCTTCCCGCACCGCTACCGGGTACACGGCCAGCCTCCCTTCGCCGTCGATACGGCGGCCGGTGCGCACGTCGTAGCGACAGCCGTGCCACGGGCAGACGAGGTCGGTCCCCTCCAGCCGACCCATCCGGAGTGTCAAAGGGCTGCCCGGTGGACAGCCGTCAGCATACGCCTGGATCTCCCCGGCCAGCCTGACCAGCAGCAGCGCGGTACCCTCAGGACCGACCGCCGTCACCTGACCTTCGGACAGGTCTGCCAGGGTGGCGACCGTCACCCAGCGCGGGCCGCGCAGGGGTCGACGAGTACCAAGCTCCAGCGGCTGGGGCGCAGGCTCCGGCGTGCTGGGCGCTCGGGGCTGAGGGACCGGAGGCGCGGCCACGGGCATCGCCGGTAGCGAGAGGTCGTACAGCTCAAGGAGCCAACCGACGACAGGGTCGCGTCCGAGACGGTCCAGCAGCCGGCTATCGGCTTCGCCGAGCAAGTCCATCAGTCGACCGAGCCCTTCTCGGTGCAGCGTGTCGATGCCCTGCAGGAGCCGATACACCGCATCGCGCGTCTCAGCATCGGGCAGCCCATCGAGATGCTCCAGGCCTTCCCCGATCCACTCCTGGAGCTCCAGATAGGCCGCCGGCAGATCACTCGAGGTCGGCTGGGACGGAGCTGCCGATAACATCGGCAACGCCTTTCTGATCATGCCCACGGCGGTCGTGGGCTGGGCTCGATGCCACAGTGGGAGCAGCTTGCCCGGTCGATCCCCTCGCAGTGCGGACAATCGGGAGGGCACTCCCCGTGCGCCGTCAGCTGCAGGTCGGCGAATTCGTCAGCGAACCGTCGTCCGCCCTCCTGGACACCCACCTCGCTCAAGAGGAACCGGTCGTCGACCTGCTCCAGGAAGCCGTCGCGCGTGAGCACGGCGAGCTGGTCGCGTACGAGTGCCGCGTCCACACCCAGGAAGCGCGCCAGGCTCTCCTCGTCGCCCTCATTGGCGAAGCCCTCGCCGCGCAACCAGAACATCGCCTGCAGGATATCGTCGCGGCACCTCAGCGCTGCCAACCCGGCCGCCGCTGCCTCAGCCCCGAAAGAGGGACGCTCCTCCGGTCCGTCGACGCGCAGCATGTTCAATGGAAGGTGGACCCAGTGACGTCCACGTTGGGCCTACCGTTGCCGGGCCGTGCGACGGTCTCCTCGACCGTTCGGCGGATCCAGTCGAGCGCTTCGCCTACCCCCTTCGCTGCGTCGGCACTGAGCTCGTCTCCCCACTCCAGAAAGGTCGGCTCGAGCTCGACGACGGACGTCCGTGCCGGCAGGACGCCGAAGTAGCCGGCGATGATGAGCAGATTGTCGAGCCCGATGACGCCAGTGACCGCCTCCGCGACTCGAGCCTGGATGGCGTCCGTATCGAGCAGCGGAGCTACCCAGGGGTATCTCCACAGGGTGCCGGGTGTCCGGCCTCGCTCCACGGCACCAGCGAATATCGCCTCGTGGAACCGACCGGGAAGATCCTCCAGCCATTGGACGACGGCCATCGGCCCATAACTCAGATCGTGGATCTCGACCTGTTCCGGCCAACTGAGCTCCCGCATCCGGTCGACCAGGCGCGGGCCGAAGGACAGATCACGCAGATCGGAGTAGCCCACACCGGCCACGAGGATCAACGGTCACACCCCGCAGGCGCAGGTGTTCACCTCGCGAGTGATGATGCCCTGGTCGGTGTGGATGTGTGTGGTGCAGGGCATGCACGGGTCGAACGAGCGGATCGCCCGAAGGACATCGATGCCAACGTACTCGCCCTTTGGCGAAGCTTCGAGGATGGGCGTGTTCATCACCGCCTCCTCGTACTTGCCAGGCGTGCCCCACGGGTCGCGCGGTGAAGCGTTGGTGGTCGACGGCGTGATGATCTGGTAGTTCGTGACCACACCATCGTCCAGTACCAGATGGTGCGATAGGTAGCCGCGACCAGCACCCCAGAACCCGACGCCCAGGCGGGTGCCCTTCTTGGGGATCTCGAACTTCGTGCTGACGGACGTCTTTCCGGCTTTCATCAAGTCCATACCCTGACGCCACAGGTTCATCGCCACGAGCGACGTGTAGGCCACGCAGTAGGCCCGTCCCCGGTTGCGCTCGAAGGCGTTCCAGACTTCGGGGACATGCCACTCCAGCTCGACCTCGGGCAACTTCCCGGCTGGCAGCAGGAGCTTCAGGCTATGGCCGGTCGGAAAGATGTAGGGATTGTCCGGCAGCTTCTGGGCGACGGCTGTGTTCCAGATGCGTGCCGTCACCTCAGCATCCATCGCCTGGCGGTCCCAGCGAGGCGAAGTGGACCAGGTGTACTTCTCCCGCCAATTCGGCGCCTGGGGTCGGGGCTTGGTCTCCTTGTTCCAGGGATGGTACGGGCTGAGCGGCGAGCCGGCCGGATCGGTCGCGAAACGTTGTCCGTCCCAACCCTCGTAGAACGAGTGGTCGATGAACTCCTCCAGACCCACGTTTATGTCCTGGAGCCGGGTGGTCACCTGCTTGCCGTCGATTATCACGCCGGGGGTCGACCACCGCCGCTCGCCCCACTCGTTGCAATTCTCGTACGTGGCGTCGTACGCCTCAGGATCGTCCCACTGTCCGCAGTCGATGAGATTGGCACTGGTGCGGCCGACGTCCTTGTAGCGAGGATCGGCGTCATAGAAGAAGTCGACGATGTCGTCGTAGATGCCGGCCGCCTTCTTTGCGTAGTCGAAGAACTGCTGCAGGCGCAGGTAGATCTCGCTGAACGTGGAGAGGTTCACCGTGGCGCTCATGCCGCCGGGGACAACGGTCTGCGGATGGGGGTACTTGCCGCCGATCAGCACATAGGCCTCGCGCGCGACGCGGGTCATGTGAAGCGCCTCGAGATACAGCGCCCCGGTAAGCGGGTTCATGTCGCGCATGATGTCGGCGATCGTCGCGTAGCCGTGGCGCTCGGCGTGCGGAGCGGGCGTCGTCTCGGCGCGAGTGAGCAGCTCCGGATTCGTCTGGCGCACGATCGATTCGGAGTAGTCCGGGCCGGCCAGCAGGAACAGGTGGAGCGGGTTGTCGTAGAGGTACTCCAGGGCGAGGAGCAGATTGCGCAGCACGATGCCCATGGGCGGCGGGCGCACGCCGATGGCCATCTCGGTGGCCAGCGCCGCGCATGTCGCGTGTACGCCGCCACAGACGCCACAGGCACGGCTCGTGATGTAGATGGCGTCGCGCGGGTCGCGGCCCATCATGATGATCTCGTAACCGCGGAAGAGGGTCGCCACCGAACGGCCATCGATGATCTTCTTCTGTTCCAGGTCGACGATGGTATGGAAGGCAAGAGCGCCGGCGACCCTCGTCACCGGATCGAAGTTCTTCTCCTTTATGTGTCCGTTACGGGCGAGCAGGTCCTCGATCTGGTCGCGGGTCAGGGTCGTGACGCCGTTCGTCGTCTCAGGCTTCCGGGTCAGGCCATACGGATCTGGCACGTCCTTCAAAAAGGCACGTCCCTGGGCATCGAAGTCGACGGGCAGGTTCTTGAAACACATGGTCGGCTACCTATCCGCGACCCAGCACGCGGCGGGTGACGGCGAGATGGTCGTCGGTGGCGACCAGATCGTCACGCAGTGTGCCCAAAGCGCCGTTGATCGTGGTCAGATACTGCGGCAGGGGCTGGGCGTGGCTCTGGACGGCCTGGAGGCCGCCCACGAGCTGCTCGAGGTTCCGGTCAGCGCGCCGAAGGTAGACGATCGTGGCCACCAGATAGCCCACCAGGACGAGCACGATGACGGCGACCACCAGCAGGGTCAGGACGGTCAGGACGGTCAGCATCACTTCATCCCTCCGCTGCCCGAGCGCCCAATGCCGCTTTGATGGTCCCGGCGTGCTCCTCGATGGCTCGGGAAGTGCCCAGGATGTTGGTGGCCACCGAGATGGTGCTCTGGAGCGCCTCGATGTTGGCGGTGTTCCCGGCGATGCCCACACCTCCTGCCAGGGCG
>JACCYW010000297.1 GCA_013696275.1 Chloroflexota bacterium
CGCCAACGCGCGAGCGACTGATCCAGTGGACGTTGGAGTAGACGTGGAACTCGTCCGGTAGCGCCGCGCGGACCCGCTCGATGACCTGCTGTTCGGCCGTGCTGGTCCCGTTCATCGGTCGCCCGCGGCTACATCGATCGACGGCCGGGCGAGCGCGATCACGGCCGACGCGTCAAGGCCGGTCAACTAGTACCGCCATCGCCCCCGGACCCCGGCCGGCACCCGGATCCGGTCACCGGTTCAGATGCCACATTCATGGATGCAAGGGTACCCATGAGGGCCACGATCAGGCGCGCGATGCTTCGGGTGCGCCATGATGTCCAGCTACACGACACATGATGGGAACGCTTCCAGCAGGAGGTCACACCATGGCGGGGACGACAGGCACGCGTCGTAGGGCACCGGCCAAGGCAGCTTCGAGCAAGGGGCGGGCCAAGGCAGCTTCGAGCAAGGGGCGGGCCAAGTCCGCTTCTGCCGGCGGCGCCGAGGAGGCTGCGGCGCTCGACACGAGGGCCACCGGTCACGAGGAGCCGCGCACCAAGCGAGCGGCGGCCCGGAAGGGAGACGCGCAGGCTTCAGCGGGAGCACCGGAGAAGAAGGTCGTCGCCCACCCACCGCCCAAGCCCGACTACCCGCGCTACCGGGTCGAGCCGGGACAGCGCCTATCGCTGGCCAAGCAGGACCCAGGGGCCACCGAGCACTATGAGAGCAAGCGGGACATCAAGGAAGACCTGGCCACACAGCGATCGCGCATCTCCGACCTTCAGGCCCGTCTTTACGCCGAGCGACGACGCAGCCTGCTCATAGTCCTCCAGGCCATGGACACGGGCGGCAAGGACGGCACGATCCGGGGCGTCTTCGCTGGCGTCAACCCGCAGGGCTGCGTGGTGACCAGCTTCAAGCAGCCCAGCGTCGATGAGTCGGACCATGACTTCCTGTGGCGCTATCACCAGAGGACGCCGCAGCGCGGGATGATCTCCATCTTCAACCGCTCCCACTACGAGGACGTGCTGGTGGTGCGGGTCAAGAAGCTCATCGAAGAGGCGGCCTGGCGGCAGCGCTACCACATCATCAACGAGTGGGAGCATGCGCTCTCGCTGAGCGGCGTGACCGTCATCAAGTTCTTCCTGCACATCTCGCGCGACGAGCAGAAGCGACGCCTGGAGTCGCGTCTCGCCGACCCTGACAAGCGCTGGAAATTCTCGGTCAACGACATCCGCGAGCGGGAGCACTGGGACGACTACCAGCAGGCCTTCCAGGACGCGTTATCCAACACCTCCGCCGAGCACGCGCCCTGGTACGTCGTGCCCTCGAACGTCAAGTGGTACCGCAACCTGGTCATCGCACGCACAATCGCCGACACACTCGAGGCGATGGATCCCCGCTTTCCGCCGGCCGCCGAGGGCCTGGACGATGTCACCGTGCCCGACTGAGCGGTGACGCGCCGGAAGGTCACTGACGCGCCGCCCGGGATACCTCAGCAGCGATCCGCTCGACCTCATCCATAGCCGATCCCAGGGCCGCCTCAGGGGCACCTGCCAGTGCGCCGGTGGGCATGATCCAGGCGGCCGATTCCAGCCGACCGAAGGCCCGATACACGAGGCGGGTGAGCCGATCCACCTCCGACGGCGTCCGGCCCAGCATCGCCAGCGTCTTCTCCACCTGGACCGTGTGCTCCTCGATGTGCGGCGCCCAGCGCCCCACGCGGAATGCGAGCGTGACCGGCATACCGGACCATCGAGCGCGCACCGCCAGTGTCTCCTCCGGCGCGTTCTGCCAAAGCTGACTGCCCAGGTCGACCAGCCCATCGAGCCGCGCACGGATGGCCGCCAAGCCGCCCGAGGCCTGCTCATCTTCGCTCGGAAGCTCCTGTATGAGTTCATCCGGCACATAGGGTGGAAAGTCGATCTCATCACGGCGGGCGAGCCACCAGGCGCTGAACCATGCATAGGCTCGTTGCGACTCGACGATGTGCCCGAGCGTCCCGCGCACGGTCCACTCGCCGCCCCCTGGATCGGCGTCCAGGACATCATCGTCGAGCGGTGCCAGCAGGCCGTGCAACTCCCAGCGGGCCTCTGTCGTGGCTGAGATCTGGCCGAGCGTGCGGCTCGCGACGACATCGGCTTCCATTGATGTCCGGATGACCTCACCTCTGGCACGCTGCAGGCTCTGCATCGCGATGTAGAAACCGCTCCGGATGTCACTCTCGCCCATGCCCTTCCAGTCCCACTCGCCCTCCAGTGCTGCATCGGCGATCGACTGGAAGCGAGTGGTGGCGCGCTCGAGCACCTGCCGGGCAGACGCCAGGACCGGAGCGAGGGGATCTGGGGTCGGGTCGAGGTCCTTGAGTCGCGGATCGGCGAAACGCGGGCCGGGGGAAGGCAGGTCGGTGGAAGGCAGGTCGGTGGAAGGCACGGGGCGGATGTTACGCGAGGCGTCACAGGGCTTGTCCCGTCCGCTGGGCGGCCGAACGGACCGCCGAGGCCCGAGGGTGGGCCACCCGCGCTTGGTCCCGTGCTCTCACCGGTGCTCTCGTCGGTCGGGCTGCTCGCTGGGCGGACACTCAGACCGTTGGCGCTCCGGGGACGGGCTGCCCGTGCTCTGACCGGTGCTCTCGTCGGTCGGGCTGCTCGCTGGCCGGACGATCGACCGCCGGGAGCCGTGCCGCCAGGTGCTCACCGGACCGCCGACATCATCGAGCCGCCACCCAGCTCGAGCTCCTCCCACTCTCGATGCATGGCGTCTGGTCCACGGGAGCACTCCCTCACGGGCTGTCCCCGCGATACATCGCCGACCTCCCCGCACGAGGGCCCCATAGCGGTGGACTTCACGCTCAGCCGTCGACGATAGAGCGCGAGAACCCCACCCCACGACGCCTTCCGGTGGATCCGACCCGCCACATCGCGGGACGCCGGCCGGCCGACAGGCCGGGAAACGGCCGGCAGGGTGGTCCGCCCACTTGGCCGGGTCCGCCCACTGGGGCCGGGTCCGCCCACTTGGTCCGGTCCGCAGACCGCTGGCCCGCACGATGGGACCGCACCTCAACTGATGGACACCTCGGTCACCCACTTCACCCAGTCGAGTCCACGCCGCTGAGGGACCACCAGGCGGCACGGCGCCCCGTTGCCGGCCGGTAGCTCCATCCCGCTCACGCCGGTGGCGAGGAAGGTGCCGCTTGCCTCCTCCATCGACAACCCGGCCGCCCAACCCGTCACGGAGCGCACGTCGACACGCTGAGCCCCTTCCTTCACGCCGGCTGCCTCGAGCAAGGCTGACATGGGGACGCCGGACCAGGTCGACTCCATGGCCCATCCGCCGGTGCAGTCGAGCACGGCCGTCAACTCGGTCCCGCCAAGAGCGCCGAGCTCGTCGAGTGACAGGTCAAGCTCTCGCTCGACCGCCCCCTTGACCAGGAGGCGCCAGCTCGCCGGGTCGATGGTCGGTGTCCCTTCCCCGAAGAAGGTGGTCGGAATGGGGACGCCGCCGGCGGGTAGCCAGCGCGACCCGGTGAACCGGCGCGGCTGCCGCCCAACCAAGTCGGCCACACCAGCGACCCCCCAGACCGCCAGTCCCGCGACGGCCAGGCCACCAGTGCCAAGCAGGGCACGACGGCTGATCGGTCGACCGGACCGCGTACCGGCCACCTTGAGGACGCGCCATCGCCGTGGTGCCAGATGGACCACCAGCAGGGGCAACAGGGCCAGTGCCAGGA
>JACCYW010000304.1 GCA_013696275.1 Chloroflexota bacterium
CACGAAGTCCGTATGGATGGCCGGGATCGCCGGCACGTCGCCCACCTGTGGCAGACCGGCCCCCAGACCTGTGCCCAGGACACCGCCTCGACCGAACGCGTACAGAGCGCGCAGGATCTGGTAGCCCGCGCCAAGCGGGTCGGCGTAGGGGTCGAGCCAGATATCGACCCGCGTTCGTACATGGGGGAAGAGCTGGTACAGGACCAGCGCGCCGCCGATGAACAGCAGCAGGCCCAGGGCGACATACGCCCTTCGCCTGGTGGCGGCATAGAGCATCGTGAGGAACACGCTGAAGAAGAGCAGCGCCGCTCCAAGGTCGCGCTGCACGATGACGATGGCCAGGGCGATGGCCAGCATCGCCACCATCGGCAACATGTACGGCAAAGGCGGCAGGGAGATGGGCCCGATGCGCGTGCTGATGCGGGCGAGCAGCGTCCGGTTCTCAGCCAGGTAGGCAGCCAGGAACACGACCAGGATGACCTTCAGGAGTTCGGACGGCTGGCCCGATACGGGGCCGATCGCGATGGATAGTCGCGATCCGTTCACCTCCGGTCCGAAGATGAAGACCAGCAGCAGGAGGCCGATGCCGGTGGCCGCCCAGGTGTACTTGTACTCGCGCAGCCAGTTGTCGTTGCGAACGACGATGGCCAGCAGCGCGAGGAGGATGAAGGCGCCGCTGATCCACAACAACTGCAGCGGCGCCAGACCCAGGTCCAGGCCGGGCAGCGACAACGCGGCAAGACCCTGCGGCAGGCGGGCCATCAGAAGCAGCGAGAGGCCGCCCAGCATGGCCGTGACCGGCAGGAGCACCTGGTCGGTCCGGCGCCCGGTCATCACGAAGGCCACGTGGACCCCCGTCAGCAGCGCCACGTAGATGACCAGGATGGAGGGGTCGCCCACGGTCAGGCGGCCGGCCTGGTACGAGGCCAGGCTGAGCCAGCCGATCAGCAGCGAGAAGGCGACAAGCAGGAGCAGACCGGCTTCGCGATTACGCAGTCGAGGCCTGATGCCCGCCCGGTGAAGCAGGTCGCGCAGGGCGACCATCGGTCCCATCGCCGTTTGTCGGGCCGTGCTCATGGCTGTGTGCGCTCCAATCGGAGCCGGACCTGGCCCAGCTGTAACTCGTCGCCGTAGCCGACCGGTACCACGCCCTGCACCGGCTGGCCGTTGACGAAGGTGCCATTGGTGCTGCCCCGGTCCTCCAGGTACCAGGCGCGCCCACGGAAGGTAAGTCGAGCGTGTTCGGCGGAAACGAAGCCGTCATCTACGGTGATCGAGTTGTTGACGTCCCGCCCGAGCGAGGTAATGGCGTCGAGGGGGATCGATGCACCGAGCGTCGGCTGACCCTGCGGCGACTCCACCACGATCAACCGGCCAAGGGAGCGACCGGCGCTGTTGACGGTAGAGCGCAGGTCTCGTGCGAGTGCCCGCAGCAGCAGGAAGAAGAAGAAGTAGATGCAGATCACGAACGCCACGCGCAGGAGCCAAAGGGTCAGCGTGAAGGCATCCATAGCGCGCCGACCCTAGCGGTCGGGAAGGATCGTCAGCGTCGTATTGCCAAGGCGCACCACGTCCCCCGTGCCGAGTGCGAGTTCGGATACCGCGGAGCCATTGACGATAGAGCCATTGGTGCTGCCTTGATCGGTGTAGATGAGTGCCCCCTGGCGGGTCGTGAAAGCACCGTGACGCCGGCTCACCCGTTCATCGGCGAGGACGATGTCACTGTCCGGAGCGCGGCCCACTCGCAGCGTGCCGCCGCGAAAGGCTACTCGTTGGGGGACCATCCCGGCGCCGGCGATCTCGATGATGGCGCTCGGAGAGACGGCCTGGGGCGCCTGGTAGGGCACGGTGACATCGGGCATCGCCACGGACGGTCGAGCAGGCAAGGCTGCGTCGGCCGGATATGGCTGACCGGCCCGCGGATCCGCCCGCCCATTGACGCGTCGAAGCCCTGATGAGGCCTCGCGCAGCATCTGTGGGTCGAGCAGCTCGGTGGCCACCCTGATCTCACCCGACTCCATGCCGTCCGAGGCTTCGAGCCGTACCCGCGGACGCGACAGGAGCGTGTAGCCGCGTTGTCGGGCGCGCAAGAGGATCGCTTCCGCCAGGTCGGACTCAAGGGTGCCCCGATAACCCTCGAAGTGGGCCAGGTCAGCCGGATCGAGGAGCACTCGATAGCGATCGGGAACATAGGTCCGGGCGGCGCTCAGACGCCGCTCCGACTCCATCGCCCGCTCGAGCCGTCGCTGTAACTGGACCGGCTGGAGGCGAGGATGGAAGAGGCGCGTCGCCGGACGTTCGAAGAGCCGTTCGAAGAACCGCTCGATCGCGACGAGAGGGCGGGTCATGGGGCGCGCGAGTGTACCAGAGAGTCCGGCCGGCCTCGCCCGGCAGCTGGACGTGAGGTGCCGTCGGTGTCGATCGGGCCGCGGGACCAAGGTCCGGCCCGGGCAGTACACATTCCCCTCGTGACAACCCCGGCGCCGGCAGCCTAGCCTCAGACCAGCACGCTACGAAGAACACCGGAGGACCTCGCCGAGCCATGCCCGAGATCGTCACCGAGTCGTTCTGCGAACGTTGTGGGACGCGTTACGCGTTCGAGCCGTCGCCACCTGCTCGCAAGCGGAGGCAGATGGCCTTGCCGACCGTCGGGTCGAGGAAGAAGCCGGCCAGCCCGGGCGTTGCCGTGCCGCTCGATCCGTTCCTGGCCGTCTTCCGCTTCTGCCTGGGATGCCGCCGATATACCTGCCCAGCCTGCTGGAACGACGCCGCGGCCTTCTGCGCGACCTGTGTGCCGTTCGCCGACGCGCCCCCGATACCGGAGCTCGACCCCTTCGTCGAGGAGCCCGAGCACTTCGTAGTCGAAGCAAGCGCTTGGCCCAGATCGGACCTGTGGCCCAGCCAGTCGCAAGGAGATGCCGACGGCGACGATAGTGACGTCGCCGAGCTTCGCGAGGCTCATGCCGAGTCCGAGCGACTGGCAGCGGAGCTCCTGGAGGTCGAACGGGCGGAGGCCGAACGCGCCGCCGCCGAACGGGCGGAAGCGGCGCGCATCGAGGCGGCACGCCAAGAGGCTGAGCGGCTTCGACTGGCGGCCGAGCAGCTCGAGGCAGAACGGCTCGAAGCGGCACGGGTGGAGACGATGCGGCGCGACATCGAGACAGCGCGCCTGGTCGCCGAACGCCAGGAGGCGGAACGGCTGGAAGCCGAGATCAAGCGACTGGCCGCCGAACGCCAGCGGTTGGAGGCGGAACGCGTCGAAGCCGAGCGCCTGGAAGCGGAGCGGTCGGAGATCGAGCGTCTGCGCCGGGAGGCGACGCGCCTGGAGACCGAACGCCTTGAGGAGGACCGGCTCGAGACACGACGGATCCGTCTGGAAGAGGAGCGTC
>JACCYW010000319.1 GCA_013696275.1 Chloroflexota bacterium
CGTCCAGCGTCCCGGAGCACGCGCGCCAGCCGGCCACCGTATCGACTCCCGGGCTCCCCGCCAGGCTGCCCGTCCATCCCCACCGCCCTGACCGGCTCGAAGCAGGCCAGGATGCGATCGATGTCCAGGTTCTCCGCCACGAGCGACTTGATGGTGGCGATCTTCGCCGCGTCGCCGGCATGGGTCTTGACGAGCAGGTCATGGATGGACGACGCGACCGCATAAGTGTCGCGTTCCATGAGATAGCAGAAGAGACCGGACGCGCGTATCGCCTCCAGGTCGCGCGGGCGCGGGCGGTAGCCCCCGGAGAGGACGATGCCGGCCAGTTCGATGCTGCGGCCGGGATCGGCCGGCCGGCGCCCGAAGCGGGACCGATCGCGCAGCCGGTCGAGCAATCCGGGGTGCTCATTGAGCGCCAGCGCGTTGCGGTTGGCGGCGATGGTGGCCTGGATGACGTCATCGCGGTCACCCGGCACGATGAGCAGGCTGCCCGGCCCGATGCGCTCCAGCAGGTGGCGCGGCTGCATGGCGCCGATGGCGACGTGTTCGATGGCTCGATCAAGGTCGTTGCCGGGCGTCAGGAGCTCTCCTGACATCTGATCGACCAGCATCGACAGCGTCGGATCGGAGAGGGTGGGCCGGTACGGCAGAAGACCCAGCAGTTCGATGCCATGGCGCGCCAAGCCCTTCCTGAGCACCTCAGGCAAGCTGGGGTGGGCATCCGCGTCGACCTTGTTGATGACCGCTCCGACCACCTCCACACCGCGGCGGGCGAAGAGGGCGTGATTCAGCACGATCTCATCGATCGGTCTGCCCACCCCGGCTTCCGAGACGATGACGACGGGGGCGCCCAGCATGGCCGCCACATCGGCATTGGAGAGGTCGATGACCGAGCCGACCCCGGCGTGCCCGGTGCCTTCCACCAGGACCACATCCCGGCCCCGCGTGATGACTGAGTGCGCTCGACGGATCCTGGCCGCCAGATCCTCCGTCACCTCGCCGCCGATGAAGGACTTGGTGAACCCGCGCGGGATGTGGACCGGGCTCATCACATCGAGTGCGTCGGGGATGCCGAAGACGGTCTTGACCAGGATGGCGTCCTCATCGGCGGGGACGCCATCGACCAACGCGTACCGCTGCCCGACCGGCTTGATGAAGCCGGTCACCAGGCCTCGGTCCATGAGCGCAGCCAGAAGACCCAGGCTCACCGTGGTCTTCCCGCGGTTGATGCCCGTGGCGGCCAGATAGAGCTGGCGCATCCGCCTCGTCAGCTCGCCATGGCGGCAGGCATCCGGTCGGCGCCAGCGCCCAGCTTCTCCAACGACAGGAGCGACGCGTCGGGGTCGACCATCGCCGGTCCGCCGCGCAGCTGATCTCCCGTCCGATGGGGCGCCAGGTCGAAGCGCAGATGGGCGATGTGCTCGCCGAAGACGTTGACGTAGACCAGCTCCGCCCTGGTCACCTCACGAAGCGTTCGCGCCACACGGGCGAGCACGGCGCCGAGGGTCGCTGCCTCCTCGCCATCCAGGTCGGTGACGTGGGCGATGTGGCGCAGCGGTTCCAGGGTGGAGGACCCGACCACCGGCGCGGTTATGCTGGTCGACAGGCGCCACAGTGGATCACGCCAGACCTCCACGCGTCGGAGCTCATCGTCGCCTCTCGAGCCAGCGCAGATCAGGCAGCCGTGAGCCTGCGCCATGGGCAGCCGCCTCCCTGGGCCATCAACACCGGCCTCTAGGCTCTGTCGCGTGCGAGCTGCTTCCGTTCGATGAGGGCGATGGCGTCCTTGATGCGCGAAAGGGTATCGGCATCGACGGTGTCCGCGTCGGCGTGCGGCCCGAGGCGGTCCAGCAGATCAGCGACGAGGCCAAAGAAGACACCAGCATCCGCCAGGAAGAACTGCGGCTCATTGTTGTAACGGACCAGCGTCAGGCGACCTTGCAGGACGCGACGATCGTCGACGTGGGCGATCTGCGTCGAGAAGTTGTGGCCCTGGATGCCGTCGGGGTTGTTGAGGAAGTTGAGCGCGTTGTCGATGGCCAGGCCGAATCGCGCCCGCCAGGCGACCAGCCGCTCATGCACCTCACCTGCGACCGGCACCTCCGCGACCTGGTCGAACACCTCCGGAGTGACCGTCAGCAGGCCGACCAGGGTCGTGCCCGGGCGGGCGCCGAGCATCACCTGCAGCGACCGCTCCAACGTGAACACCTCCG
>JACCYW010000086.1 GCA_013696275.1 Chloroflexota bacterium
GATGGTCGACTTGATGGCCTTGGCCACTTCCTCGGGCGGACCCTGCAATGCGCGCGTCCCGCGCAGGTCGAGGAAGGCCTCATCGATGGAGATGGGCTCGACGCGGGGTGTGTAACGGCGCAGGATGGCCATCACCTCACGACTGACCGACTGGTACTTGGCGCCATCGACGGGCACGAAGACGCCTTCCGGGCAGAGTCGCCGGGCGGTGCGGATGGGTAGCGCGGAGTGGACGCCGAAGCGGCGCGCCTCGTAGGAGGCTGCGCTCACGACACCCCGATCGTTCGTGCCGCCGACACCCACGATGACCGGCTTGCCGCGCAGTTCCGGTCGATCGCGCTGCTCGATGGCCGCGAAGAACGCGTCCAGGTCAACGTGCAGGATGTCCGCGCTGGCCTGCGCGGCGGATGGGGCCAAGTGGGTGGCCCGGTCGCTTACATGGGGCTCATGAGCTGGAAGTAGTTGTCGTCCGGATCGGAGAGAGTGGCGATAAACCCCTCTTGCGTCTCATCCATCTTGTAGGGCTCTCGGACGACCGTCGCGCCGGCCGCCTTGAGCCGTTCGAAGTCGGCCTTCACGTCGGCGCTCTCGATGTTCCAGATCAAGCGGCCCGGCTGTGCGTTCTTGCCTGTGACCTGGTCGTGCGGCCCGACCGTGACGAAGCCGCTGCCGATCTGCCACCCTTTGTAGCCACCTTCGTCCCAGCCAGGCTCGCCGAAGAGCCTGGTGTAGTAGTCCGCCAAGCGCCGCGGATCCTCGGAGCCGATCAGGATGTTGTTCAGGTTCATGCCGTCCTCTTCCCTCTTGCTGCTTCATGTACGTGACTGGGGCCGCGCTTCGACCTGCTCCGGCATTCTCCCCCCTCCGGGAGTCAGGCGCTCATCCCGCCCGGACGGACACCCTCCTTCTCGCCATCATGCAGGCTCGGATCCGGTCCTCGTCTGCCCGCCTCTTCGACTGAATGCGCGGAACAATCATGCTAGTATCCGGGTCAGATTAGGTAGATTGTTGCGGGACTAGTACGATGCGGAGCTTCGTCGATATCGAGCGCACCTTCGATGGTCAGCCGGCTCGGCTGGGCGCGAAGTTGGCGCGCCTGGATGTCGGGCGCGGTCGCGAAGAGCTCTACCAAGGTCAGCTTCCGGAGCTCCTGCGCGCCCTGGCGACGGAGACGCGGGTGGCTTCCATCACGGCATCAAGCGCGATCGAGGGGGTCACCGTCGCCCCCGCACGGCTGGATGGGCTCATCGAGGCAGGAGCTGATCGACGGTTTCGCAACCGCAACGAACGCGAGTTCGCGGGTTACCGCGACGCGATCGACGAGATCATGCGCGCCGCTGACCTGGAAAGTGTCACGTTGCCCTACATCCTGCACCTCCACCGCCAGCTGTTCCGCTACACCGAGGGCGGTGGCGGCCGCTTGAAGACGGATGACAACCTGATCGTCAGCTACGAGCACGGCCAGCGCGAGGTCTTGTTCACTCCTCCGCCACCGGATCAGACCGAGTCCCTGCTTCGAGGCCTGGTCGACAGCCGCGCTGAGGCGGTGGCTTCCCAGGCAGCTCACCCGGTGCTGTTGGTCGGTGCGTTCGTGCTGGACTTCCTGGCCATCCATCCAGTGGCCGACGGTAATGGCCGTCTCGCCCGACTACTGACCGCACATCTCCTGCTCCAGTCAGGTTACGGCGTGTCACGC
Organism: Chloroflexota bacterium; assembly: GCA_013696275.1. GTDB lineage: Bacteria > Chloroflexota > Limnocylindria > Limnocylindrales > CSP1-4 > Palsa-1032. Next base: position 1,697 of record JACCYW010000086.1, read on the forward strand.
TACGCAAGCGTGGAGCAGCGCATGTTCGTCACGAAGAACGCCTACTACGCGGCCCTCTATGAGTCGCAGCGGAACTGGCACGAGGCGCAGCACACGATCTGGCCCTGGATCGACTATCTGGTCTCGACACTAGCGGATGCCTATGACGACTTCGAGGCACGGGTCGCCTCTCGGCGTAGTCTGGCGGGCCTCTCGAAGCAGGAACGGGTGGAGGAGTATGTCCTGCATCACGCCCCAAGGGTGTTCCGAATGCGGGACATCCGGGTGGCACTGCCCGGTGTCAGCGACCAGACCATCCGGATCGTGCTCAGCCGGTTGCGGGTAAGCGGTGCGATCGCGCCAAGTGACCAGACCGGAGGACCGCGGACCGCCTGGGAGTTGCACCTCGTCACTGAGTCACTGCCACGCTGACAGAGGCGATCCCGAAGGCAGCCGTGCCCTGGTCGTCGGTCCGGCTGGTGGCGGGGCGTGGGGCGCCGGATGACATGGGGATGCGGCCACGATTGGGCGCTTAGTCCGGGCGTCGCTGTGGAGCCCTCATCGAACACTGCTTCGCAATCTGGGAAACGATCGTACTCGAGCGGATCGGCCTCGTCGCCAGGATGTGGCGCCCGCACCACCTCTATCGTCGGGCCTTCGGTCACCACTGCCCTTGGCTGCCGTCCTCCTCAAGGGTTTCGATCAGGAACGTCGCGACCACCATGGCAGCGCCAGCCGCCATGCGCGCGTGCCGCGGTTGCGCCCGAGCGCTGCCCTGCCGGGCCCATGGGCGTCTCCGAGCTTGTTCCGCAACTCCGCGAGCCCCTGGACCGAGCTGGTCAAGCCCTGGAGGATCTGCCGGTCAGTCTGGCCAGTGCGTCATAGGTGAAGGTCCGGGAGCCGTCAGACAGCAGTGAGCCGTTGTCGTCGTAGCTGAGCCGGTGTCGCTGAGGCGGTCGGCCGCATCGTAGGTGTGGTTGGTGGTGCCCGAGGGTGAGGTGATGGAGGTCAGGTTGCCGACCGGGTCGCATCGGCCAGTCACCGGTGTAGCCGAGACCCGACGGCAGGCTGGTGCCGCTCTGGGTCCGCAGGGGTCGTAGCGGGTGAGCGCGGTCATGGTGCCGGCCGAGTCGATGTGACGGAGGACCGAGCCCTGGACATCGGTCAGGGCACTGGTCCAGGCGGTGCCATCGGCGAAGCCCAGCGAGGCCATGCCGGGCAGGTAGGTCCGGCCTCCGGCGGCCAGCATGGTCGGCAGGCCAGCGCGCAGGTCGAGGTCGAAGGTGGTGCTCACGCTGTCCACCGTCTGACCCTGTTCCGTCGCCATCGAGGCTGTAGCTTGCGCTGAGACCCGTGCCCGAGACAGCGGTCAGTCGGGCCAGTGCGTCATAGGTGGAGGTCCGGGAGCCGTCACTGAGCAATGAGCCGTCGTCGTCGTAGCTGAAGCCGGTGTCGCTGAGGCGGTCGGCCGCATCGTAGGTGTGGTTGGTGGTACCCGAGGGTGCCGTAGGCGAGCGAGACGGTGCCAGCCCGGTCACCACTCGGGGACGACGACGATGCCATCGGGACGACGTGGCGAGCCGTCGCCCCCATTGCCGCCCCACACCACGAGCCGATCTCCGGCCCACACGGCGACCTCCTCTGACAGGTCGATGCCCTCTGGCGGGTCGAAGGTGAACCATGAACCCGTGGTTGAGTCATACGACAGGCCTCGCTGGGGGAAGAGGAAGTGTTCGCCGGTCCAAACCGGCCGAGATCCGCCGGCATAGCTCGGCGGTTGTGCCAGGACCTCCCACGTCCGGCTGGTGGGATCCAGGGCGCACAGGAAGAACCACTGATCCTGACGGCAGATGACGATCAGCTGATCGCCCGTCCATCCGACGGGCGCGCTTACGAGCAGGCCGTCTGGCGAGGTTGACTCGACCCAGCCAGCATCGCCAGGCACGTGGCCATAGAAGATCTCGCCGGCATCGGACCCGACGGCCAGGATGGGTCGATCGCCCGCCCACGCTGCCATGCCGAGCCATTCGACGCCGTCGAGAGAAGGCAGCGAGCGCCACGTATCGGAGACCGGGTCATAAGTGGCGACGTACGTCGTTGGCGGACCATCAAGCCCGGGGAACTCGGCGATCAACCACTCGGTCCCTGTCCACACTGAGGCGAACTGCTGACGCCCGGCAAGTGGCGCGTCGGCGATGCGTCGCCATCGATCGGTTGCCGGATCGTAGGCGGCGCCGTCCGACAACCAACGCTCGCCGGCCGGAGCGTCGCGGCCACGATGTGTCCGTCCCCAGATGAGCATCTCGGACCCAGTCCAGGTGGATTCCTGCCAGCCGCGCGGCGTGAGAGGTCCATCGGCGATGGGACGCCAAGTGTCTCGCACGGGATCGTAGGCAGCACCATCGCCTCGCGCTCCGTCGGGGGCTTCGCCGCCCCAGATGATCACTTCGTCCCCGGTCCAGACACCGCTGGCGCCGTCCCGACCGCTTATGGGTGCCTCCGAAGTCGGGAAGGTCGTAACGTCGATGGTTCCGGCCGAGACGCCGGTCCGATAGGTCGACGTGGGGACTGGTTGGGTGGCGGCGGCCGCGGCCGTGGCCGTCGGTTCGGCCGATGGCACGCGCGACGTGGTGGCTGAGCCACTCGGCGATGACGTGACGGGGCGCCCAGTCGGGCTCGCGGCAGCCGCACACGCGGTGAGGAGCGTTGCGGCCATCAAGATACTGACCGAAGTCCTCGTGGAGAGGCGCCAAGCGGATCGTTCCCGGGCGGCGATCATCGCTGTCTCCCTCCCACCATGCGGTTCGACTCTACAAGCGGCGGTCAAGGTCCCGCTGGAGTTGT
>JACCYW010000359.1 GCA_013696275.1 Chloroflexota bacterium
GCCCTGGAGATCATCTGTGGTGCGGTCCTCATCAGGATCATCCGGCGGTCGGCCTTCTCGTCACTCAGCGAGGCGGCACTCTTCGGCCTTGTCGGAGCCGTGGCGAAGGCGACCGTGCTGCTGCTCAGCCTGGGCGCCATCGGTCACTTCAACGGCCTGAGTGTCGCGCTGGTGGATGTCGGTCTACTGGCCAGCGCTGTGTTCCTCAGACCATTCATCCAGCGTCCGGCCATCGACCCGCGCATCGCCGATCCGACGTCTCCCGCCTCACGGCTGGGCATCGCCTGGGCCTTGCCGGTGGTCATCTGGGCGATCCCAGTGACCCTCCAGCTGGCCTCGCCGGTGGTGCCCTTCCTGGACGTCCTGCCCAACCACGTCGCGCCCGTGGAGCACATCGGAGCGTATGCGTCATGGGAGCGACTGGCGATCTCGCCTTCGCCCATCTACGGTCCGTCTCGACTCTTCCTTGGCTACGCCGCTCTCCTCGGGTCCCTCACCGCATTGACCGGGCTGCCAGCCGTCCTGGCGGTGGCGGCCTTCGGATTGCCGCTCACCATCCTCCTGGCCCTGGGTGGCTATCACCTGTGCCGCGTCCTGGGAGGGCCGACAGCCGCGTTCTGGTCGTTGCTGACCGTACCTCTGACCTTCACCTTCCTGCGACTGCCCGATGCGAGGGCCACGGTGCTTGCCTTTCCGCTAGCCGCGATATGCCTCGCGCTGACGCTGCCCGATCCTCGTGACGACACCAGGCGAACCGGTCTCGGCGGCCGGGCGAGGCCGGTCCTGGTGGCCATGGCCGTCGGCGCGACGGTCACCGTGCACCCGGTCATAGGTGCCTTCACCATCGCGACCGTCGCCATCCTCGCTCTATCGCGCCCTGCTCCGCTGCGCAAGGCCATCCTGGCCGGTGTCGCAGGCTGCGGGGTCATCGCGCTCCCTCAGGCAGCCATCATGCTGGGCTTGGACGGGCCGGCCTGGATCGGCTTCCCAGCGTGGCCGGCGGGCATGCTGGTCGCGGCGTGGTCGGGTGGTCCAGCACCGCGTCGCGGCACACTGACAGAGCTTGCGCCTGGCTCGATCATCGGCCTGGGTGCCTTCGTTGTCGGCCTGGTCGCAGTGCTGGTCGCCGCCGGTGCCGGCGCCTATGCCATCCTGAGCTTGGACCCCGGCGCCCCGGCCAAGCTTGCCGATTCCGTGGTGGCCACGATGCAGGACTACCCAGTGCTACTGCTGGGCTTCCTGGTCGCTGTGGTGACCGTGCGAAGCGTCGCCGCCTGGCTCCTCCTGGGCTGCGCCGCGATGGTCGGCTTGGTGGCCATGGGTATCGCCAACGTGACGCCCACCGACACGCTCGTGAGCCGGTCCATCAGATTCGAGATGCCGAAGTCCGTCGGCTACTGGCTGCCCTGGGCGATCGCCCTGGCCGGGGCACTGGGTCTCGGCTGGCTGTGGTCGCGCGACGCCTGGCCGGTCCTCGCGCGCGCCGTCGTCGGCGCCGCCTTCGTAGTGGTCGCCGCGTTCCCTTATCGCGCGCCGGCCGTGGAAGTGCAGGATGCGGAGGAGCATCGATATGCGGAATCGGCCGCCATCGCCCTCAACGCGGCAGAGACCGGCTACTGGCGTGGCTTCCGTGACACGCGGCGCTTGGTGGATGCGGACGGTGCCGCGCTCGTCGCAGCGGTGCGGACGGAGCAGGCTTCCGGACGCATGGCTCCACCATCGACCGTGCTCCATCTGGCGCCCAGCTTCCAGCAGTGGGTGGTCACTCCGCTTGGCGTCATGACCGGGGTCATCGAGACGAGCGCCACGCCTGATCCGGAGGACAGCCTCCACACCATCGGCGGACGCCTGCGTGACATCGGGGCGCTGCCCGAGCTGCTGGCAGGCCGTCCCGACTACGTGGTGGTGGAGGGTTTACCGGTGGCGGCAGGCCACGACTCGACCATAGCCGGGGCCGGCTACAGCATGCTCGCCCAGGGCTCGGACTGGCGGCTCTACCGCGCGGTCGACGTTTTGACGTCACCGACGCCCAAGGCGGCGCCGGGCGAGAAGTCTCCGGAGCATCGGCCGTCTGGCAGACTGGCGGCATGGCTGAGGATCCCATCGACCGCCTACTCGGAGGACATTCGGCGGCCGTTCGCGACACGGCGCTGCGCCTGCGGGCGCTCATCGAAGGGCTGGCGCCGGAGGCGATAGAGACCGTCGACCAGCCCGATCACCTGCTCGCCTATGGCTGGAGCAGCCGCATGCGGGACCTGATCCTGGCGGTCGTGCCACATACCTCACATGTCAACCTCCAGCTCGCGGACGGTGCCGTCCTGGCCGATCAGGACCTGATCGTGGAGGGCACCGGGAAGCGCATCCGCCACGTCAAGTGCCGTTCGGTCGCTGACGCTGAACGCCCCGCCGTGCGTGCCCTGATAAAAGCGCAGATCGAGGCGCGCCCCAGGCCCGTCGACGAGGGGCGCTAGGCAAGCTCCTTCTGTGGGGCCGACGCAGGGGGCTGTGGGGCCGACGCAGGGCTGGCCTGGGCGGTGCCCTCCGCGATGCTGGGATGCCGAACGTACTGGGCGCGGTAGGACCTTCGAGGTGTGTCCTGGCCTGTGGTGGAGGCTTCAACGTGTTGCCTGGAGGCACCGCTGTGAGGGCACATCCGGCGTTGTCACGTGTCTCCCTCTGGGACCGCCCCGCGCCGCTGGGACCGCCGGGGCGGTTCCCTCTTGTCCAGACCGGTCAGAGCCCAGCTACTGGACATCTTCGTCCCGCAGGCCCTCTTGGGACGGCTCCGAGACGGGACCGCGGCTCCGGTTCAGGCGCACCAGCACTATCAGTGGCAGCCGGCTTCGGCCGATACTCGGGCGGCCCTCCCCGACCATCTGGCCACTTCCTGGGGCCCCATCCCGCACGACAGCCGAGGTCGCCCGTATCAACAAGGGCGGTGAGAGAGGAGGTCTGGCCTTAGGCTCTCCAGTAACGATAGTGCTGGTACAGGGCGACGCAGTACCGGGCGAGCAGCACCACTCGCTATGGCCCAGCCGTCACCAAAGGTCGCTCCGCTGCCCGGTAACGATAGTGCCAGTACCGATACTCCGAGCACGTCAGAGGCCGAGGTCAGAGGCCGAGGTCAGATACCCAGAGAGCCTCAGAGGCCGGTGACCACAGGCGCCCGCGTCGGGCGGCGCAGCGCGCGAGAGGCGACCAACGGACTCATCTCGTTCGTGGTCGAACCGACGGTCTCGCGGAAGGTCGGCTTGCGCCGGGCCTGGGTGACCGCCTCGAAGCCGGATGCCAGACCGATGAGTCTCGGCTCGCTCCAGGCGCTGCCCATGAACGTGATACCGAGCGGCAGCCCGAAGGCGTGGCCTGCCGGCACGTTGATGAGCGGGT
>JACCYW010000368.1 GCA_013696275.1 Chloroflexota bacterium
GTTCGCCTTCTGGACGGCATCCATGGAAAGCGTGCGGATGGTGTCGACGGCGAGCCGGTGATCGACCCTGCCCTTGGGCTCGGCGGTGGCGGTCATCGCTGGCCATGATAGTCATTGCCGATGAACGTCTCGCTCAGCCGCCGACCGTGAGCCTCTCATCCTCATCGCGGCTGCCAGCGTCCCTGCTGGCCATCACGCCAGAGGTGAGCGACGCGCTGGCTGTCGGCCGACCGGTGGTCGCCCTGGAATCGACCCTGATCACCCACGGACTGCCCCATCCCCTTGCCCTGGACGCAGCGCGTCGCGCCGAGGGGGCGGTGCGAGCGGGTGGAGCCGTGCCGGCCACCATCGCGGTCGCCGACGGCCGCATCAGGGTCGGCCTCACCAGCGACGAGCTGGAGGCCCTTGCCGCTGAGCCGGCGCCGTGGAAGGTGTCGAGGCAGAACCTGGCCGCATCGCTCGGTCGCGCCGGCTGGTCAGGAACGACCGTGGCGGCGACCATGATCGCGGCGCATGGTTGTGGCATCGCTGTCTTTGCCACCGGCGGTATCGGTGGCGTCCATCGCGGTGGTGGCCGGTCGATGGATGTCTCAGCCGACCTTGATGAACTGGCGTGCACGCCTGTGGCGGTCGTGTGCGCCGGTCCCAAATCCATCCTCGATGTGGCGCTGACCATGGAAGTGCTCGAGACGCGCGGCGTGCCGGTCGTCGGCTGGGGGACCGATGAGCTGGCCGGCTTCTTCAGTACCGGGTCGGGTCAGCCGGTTCCCATGCGCATCGATTCAGCCGGCGAGGCGGCAGCTCTCGCCAGGCGCCACTGGGCGCTCGGTCTGGGTTCGGGTCTGCTCTTCGCCGTGCCTCTGCCCAGCCATCAGCAGATACCGCGCGACGAGATGGAAGCGGTCATCGCGCGTGCCGAGGCCGAAGCGATACAAGCAGGGGTCTTCGGACCCGCCACCACGCCGTGGATCCTGTCGCGCCTGGCCGAGCTGACAGGAGGCCGCACGGTCGCCGCCAACCTTGCCCTCATCGAGAATGACGCCCGCGTCGCGGCCAGCCTGGCGGTCGCTCTCAGGCAGGCATGAAACGCTGGAACCACTCCAGCATCCTGGACATGCGGTCCTCCCGGCGATCGGGTCGGCCGATGACCGAATAGGTGTGCGACTCGTCTGGATAGAGCACGTACTCCACCTCCCGACCCAGCACGCGCAGCGCGGTGAAGAACTGTTCGTTGTCAGCTGGCGGGCAGCGCAGGTCGGCCTCCGCTTGCAGCATCAGCAGTGGTGTCGAGACCTCGCTTACGTGAGCCAGCGGCGACTGGCGCCACAGCTTCTCCATCCCCTGGCGGGTGAGTGGGTCGCCCAGCAGGGATGTCCGGCAGTAGTCGACCCCGGTGTCCGAGTTCGCCCAGGCGCTGACCTGGTTGGCCACGCCGTTCTCGGCCACGGCTGCCCTGAACCGGTCGGATGTGGCGATCAGCCAGTGGACCATGAAGCCGCCGTACGAGAGGCCCAGAGCACCGAGCCGGTCCGGGTCGGCCAGTCCAAGCCCGATGACGTGATCGAGCGCGGCGTGGACATCAGCCGCGTCCACACCACCCCAGTCACCCAACTGCGCGCGTATCCAACCGTGGCCATAGGTGGCCGAGCCGCGGATGTTGGGCGAGATGACGCGGTAGCCGGCTGAACAGAGGATGACGTCGTCGACCGACGGCGCCGGAGCCCAGGCGCCGAGCGGGCCGCCGTGAATGTGGACGATGGTGGGGCGGGCGGTGTCGCCGGCGCCCGGTGGCGAGGCGATCCACGTCTCGATCGGGCCGCCTGGCCCGGGCACCAGTTCGCGCTGCATCTGGGGCCAACTCAGGCCACCCATCCAGCGCGATCCCTGGTTCGTCCGGGTGCGCAACAGACCGCCGCTCGCAGCGACGGTCATCAGTTCCATCGGCCGCGTGTCCAGCGTCCCCACGACGCTGACCAGGGGGCCGGCCGGGGCATCCGGTGAGACGGTGAGCGTCCAACACCCGGCTTCCTCGTTGGTGATGGCGCCCTGGCCGGATCCATCGAACTCGAATCGCCAGGGCAGGCTGCGACCACGATCGGAAACGAGGGCCACGATGGTGCGGTCGTCGACCCACGCGGGCCCATCGGTGGACGAGACCATCCAGCCGTTCAGGTCGCTATCGATCCAGGCACCCACCGGCCGATCCAGTGCCGGCGCCAGGGCGCGGGCAGGGGCCGAACCGTCGGCCGGACCTACCACGATGCCGGGACTGACGTCGTCGAGTGCATCTGGGTCGATGACGCCCGTGGCAGCCAGCCATCTGCCATCGGGCGACCAGGCGGGCGCGCGCACGTCACGGCCCAGGGCCATCACCTCGCGCGGGTCGCCGCCGCCAGCATCGACCGCCCAGATCGACTGACGGGGTCGGATGTCCGAGTCAGGCCGCCGGTCGGCGGCGAAGGCGATCTCCTCGCCATCGGGCGACCAGCAGATGCCCGACACGTTGAAGTCACCGCTGGTGATGCGACGTGCCCGGGCGCCCTCGTGCGCCCTGACCACGAACAGATGGGTCCACCGATCCAGGTGGCCTTCGCCGTCAGAGCGGAAGTCGAGGCGACGGACGCGCCTGGCCAGCGGAGGCTTGCCGGCGCGGTGGACCCCCTGGATGGAGCGCAGCGGGTCGACCTGGGCGGTGAACGCGATGCGCTTGCCATCGCGGGACCATTCGGCTTCCTCGACGGCTCCATCCGGGGCGGACACGGGGCGTGGCTCACCGCCACTCAGTGAGAGCACCATCAAACGCGCCTTCGGCGGCTCCTCCGTCGCGCTCTCGGTCTGCACCGGCGCCCGCCGGAAGAGGATGTTGCGGCCGTCCGCAGCGATGCGTGGCCGGGTGTCTCTCATCGCACCGTGAGTCAGTCGCCTTGGACGGTGGCGGCCCTCCAGCGGCACCAGCCAGAGGTGGCTGCGGTACGCACCAGCCTGTACGAAGCGACGGACGATGACGGCGAAGCTGCCATCCCGCGCCGCGTCGTGCTCCTCGATGACGACCTGGACGCGCACCACGGCGGGCGTGACCGGACGGAGGCGTCTGGCGGGCATGGCAGGGAGCGTACCGGACGCTCGACCGACCCGAACGGCGACGGCTCACCGCTGTTAGAGATCCGTCGTCCTCGTGGTAGGATGGCGATCGCCTTCCTGGAGCGCGAATGCCGCCCCGCTCGACCAGGTGCGCCACAACCGCCGACGGCTCGTCGTCCGGCC
>JACCYW010000061.1 GCA_013696275.1 Chloroflexota bacterium
TCACGGTCAACGCTCTGGCACCTGGTTTCGTGCTCACCGAGTTGACCCAGGACCTGCCCGAGGAGCTCAAGAGCCAGATCGCCGACCGCACACCACTTGGCCGATTCGCGACGCCAGAGGAGATCGCCGCGGCGGTCGCCTTCTTGGCTTCGGACGAAGCGGCCTTCATCACTGGCCAGGTCCTCGCCGTGGACGGCGGACTGGTGATGATGTGAGCGATCGGCCAAAGGACCTACGCATATCACGCATCGAGTACGTCTAGACCGCCAGGGTGCCGCGCGCTAGGCTGCGTCCCTGGGTCCGCCGTGGCCTGTCACCGATGTCAAAGGGGGTCCTGGATGCTTGCCCGACACCGTCACGCCGTCGTCGCGCTCACGCTCGTCCTGCTCGGCGCAGCAGTACCAGCCGCCTCGACCGGTGCACCCATGGGGGATGCGAGTCGTCCCGGATCGGCCGCCAGGGCATCGGCCGGGCAGGGATCGGGCCTTGTCGACGCGCTGCTCGGGGGCTGGGCCGAAGTCACCGCGAGCACCGGTCAGACGCTTGCCGGGCTTTGGTCGGCCGGACCGAATGGCGCGGCCATCGAGTTGGGCGGCGACGGACGGCTGACGGTCCTGCTCCTGGGCTCCGATCGTCGGCCAGGAGGCTCGTCGGAACGCACCGACGTGATGATCGTCATGTCACTCGATCCGACGACCGAGCGCATCACCGCCGCGAGCATCCCTCGCGACATCATCTACTTCCCGCGGGCCGCCTCGAACGGCGGCGGCAACAGTGGGCTGAGCGCGGTCAACGGCATGTACGACCGTTACGCCTCTGGGTCGCGGCCCGAGATCGGCGCCATGAACGCCGTCAAACGGGATGTGGAGCACGCGCTGGATGTGGCCATCGACTACGTCGCCTTCATCCGCTTCCGCGGCTTCGATGCCCTCGTGGATGAGGTGGAGGGTCTCTTCGTCGACACACCGGGTGCCATCCGGGACCCGTACTACCAGGACGAACCGGTGGCACCATACGGCGTCTACTTCCCGGATGCCAACGACTACCTCCTGCGCGGCGCGACCGTCCCCAACTGCCCCGACAAGAGGACCGACTGTCACCGTGCCATCGTCTACGTCCGGAGCCGCAAGGGCTACGAGGGCGACCACTCGAACAACGACTACCGTCGCAGCTACCGCCAGCAGGAGGTCGTGGTGTCAGCCATCGAGCGCGTCATCGAGCGTGGCTCGGGAGCGGCCCTCGACTCGCTGCGCGAGCTGAGCCTGACCCACTTGACGACCGATATGCCGACCGGCATGAGCGCCGTGAGCCAGCTCTATGACATGCTCGACGACGGCGTGGCATTAGGCCGCAGCGTCGTCTTCGGACCATCTCGGTTCGCGACGCGCAACTCGTCGATGCCTATCTACAAGTACAAGTTGCGGCTCCGCGAGGTCCGCGAGTGGGTCGACCGCCACATGGCGCCCGTGCCCTGACGGCGACGCCCTGGGCCGGCCGCCAAAGGGCCGGCCTAGGAGTCTGGGTGGACCCAGGAAGCGATGCGCCGGCGGCGGAGGAGGTTCAGCCAGCCGGCCACGAAGGCCAGGTTGACCAGCGCGAACGCGAGTGGGAACGAGACCGGAGGCGGCTGCCCGCTCCGTCGGCCGGCCAGATAGCCCCCCGTCGCCATGGCCACGGCGCCCAGGCCAGCGGCCGGCGGCAGAGCGTAGAGGCGCCGTCCGGCGCGCATCTGACCGACCGCGCCAGCGCTCGCCATCAGCAAGAGCCACGGTGTCGCCCATCTCAGCAGCTTGTGCGACCAGAGCGCCAGGAACGCACTGGGCTGTCGCCACGGTGTCAGTCGACGGGCCATCAGGAGGCTGGCCGCGATGCCCTGGGTGGCGATGCGCGAGCGACTCCTGAACTGGTCCTCGACGCCGGTCGTGCCGCGGTCGGTCGCTCGCGCGTCCTGGACCGCCACGACCCGCAGCCCCTGGTCACGCACGAACATGGGCAGCAGGTGATCCATCGAGGCATGGGCAGGCCCGTGCCTGAAGCACGAACGCCTGACCGCCAGCACGGCGCCGGTCGTCGCTGCCGTGAGCCATCCGGCCTCGCTCTCGAAATGCCGCACGAGCTGCTCGTAGCGCCAGTACCGACCCTCCTGGCGGGCGGTTCCGGTCTCATCATCGAAGCGCCACTCGAGGCGGCCGGTGGTGGCGCCTACGCGCGGGTCGCGGAACGGACCGATGAGCCTTTCCAGGCAATGTGGTGCGAAGCGCGTCTCGGCGTCGGTGAGGACCACCACCTCGCTACGGCTCTGACCGAAGATGGCCGCCTGCGCTGCCGACACCCCGGCCGCCGGTAGGTCCAGCAGGCGGACACGCTGGTCGGACGCCGCTATCGCCTGCACGATGGACCGAGTGGCGTCGGTCGAACCGTCGGAGGCGACCAGGATGAGGAGCTCGAAGGAGACCTCCTGGCGGCGCACATCGTCGATACGCGAGCCGATCTGGCCGGCCTCGTTGCGAGCTACGATGCCGACCGTGACCTGGCGCGGCGGATGGTCGGTCGGCGTCAGGCGGAAGGGCCGGATCCGCCCGCTGATGGCGGCCGCCAGCGGGTAACCGGCATAGATCCAAGCCAGGATGCCGACCGGGATCCAGAAGCCGAGGCGGCTCACCCGGGCATCACGCCGCGGCAGCCGTCGTGGCGGTCTCGGCGAGCGGCCCATGATCCGCCCAAGCCAGCTCGGGGAAGGCGCTCTTCATCCAGGCGATCAGCCGCCCTGCCTGGGCGTCGACCGTATGTGCCGCCGACCAGCGGAGGCCTTCACTCCTCAGCCTGGCACGCTCGCTCTCGTCAGCCGCCAGATCGCGGATGGCGGCCGCCAGTTCGGTCGGTGAACCGACCGGCACGAGGCGGCCACGACGGCCCGCCGCCAACAGACCCGGCACTCCGCCGGTGGCGGTGGCGATGACCGGAAGCCCCGCCACCATCGCCTCCACGACGACCTTGGGCACTCCCTCGCTGCGGGAGGGCAGCACGAAGATGTCGGCCTCGCGCAGCCTCTCGAAGTAGTGCCGGCGATCGGCCAGGTGGCCCGCCCAGCGAACGGCGCCGGAGAGGCCCAGCTCCTGGACCTGGCGCTCCAGCCGTTGTCGCTCGCGCCCGTCGCCGATGAGGTCGACCTCCAGGCGCAGACCCTCCGCGAGCAGGGCTCGGACTGCGTGGAGCAGGTCGATGAGGCCCTTCTCAGCGGCCATCCGGCCTGCCCAAGCCAGGCGCAGGCCGGCCCCTGCTGCCCTTGGCCGCGCCGTGGCAGCCGT
>JACCYW010000065.1 GCA_013696275.1 Chloroflexota bacterium
GGCCCTGCTGCCAGTACTGGCGAACTCGGTTGCGCAGGCTCTGGGCCTTGCCCACGTAGAGCACGCGGCCACGCGCATCCTTGAGCAGGTAGACGCCCGGTCGGTCGGGCAGCTTGGCCAGCACGGCCTGGAGTTGCGGGGTCACACCCCGATGCTAGCGACCCTCCCGCTGGTCGGTCGCGTTCGAGCGTCTGAAGCGCCGCCGTGCGGGTCTCGCGAACAGTGGGTCCGGACTGCGATCGAGTCGCCGCCCCTCGCGATGGTGGTGGAGTCTGGCGGCGGTTCCGTGGTACAGGCTCCACACGATGACCAGTCCCAGCACCAGGATGGCGGCGCCGGCGCCGAATGCGACCAGGATGGCGAGGCGCGGACCGAGTCGATCGGCGCCCTCACCAGCCGGCGCGGCCGGCTCACCGACGAGGCGAAGGTCACGCCTGATGACAGCGCCATCGGCCGCCCGTGCGGCGAGCTGATAGGAGCCTGCCGCGAGCGACGACGGGATGGTCACCCGCCGCTGCCCGTGGCCCAGCGAGTCGGTCGTCATGGTCGCCAGGAACACCGGCCCCGATGCTACCTCGATGGACAGGTCCACCCGGATGGACGGGCTCAGGTCGGCGGCGATGATCTCGACCATGTCGCCCGGCGCGGGTTGTCCGGGCACGACGATGAGCGTCGGCGGCGCGCCGGCATGTGCCTCAGCGGCGGCTGGCACAGCCGTCACCACAGCCACCGCCACGAGAGCGCTACAGATGACTCGGACGAGCAGGCGTATGACCATCCGGCCGATGATCGCACAGCCGCCGACATGGTGAACGGCCCCGAGGTCACCTCGGGGCCGTCCTGGTGGTCCTGTGCTGCCGGGACTTCCCGGCCAGCTGCTACGGGGCCGGCGGCGCGGCCGGACCCACGATGCGGCCTTCTACCACCGGATCGACCGGTGAGTTGTCGCCGACATACTGGATGACCAGGTCGAGCAACGCATCGCCCGGCTGGGCTACATCCGTACCCTGCGCGAAGACGGTGTAGCCGTCGCCACCGGTGTACATGAAGTCATTGGTGACGATGCGGACGGTGTCGGCCGGACCGATCGGGGTGAGCGTGCCGGTCGGGCCGTCGGGCGCCTTCGACATCTCTTCCACGACCGGTGTCGTGCCATCGCACGAGAACTCGACGACCAGGCCGGAGACCTGCGGGAACCGACCGGTGCCGCCAGCGAAGCCCGGTTCGCAGAACGGCGTGAAGCCATTGATGAAGGCGCTCTCCAGGTCCGCTCCACTGAGGGTGAAGATGACCGTCCGATTGCCGAATGGCAGGACCGAGAACATCTCACCCCAGGTGATCTCACAGTCCGCCTCGTCGGCGCTGGGCGGCGTACACACGAGATCCGCGCGCAGACCGCCGGAGTTGGTAAAGGCCGCCTCTACGCCGGGATACTTGACCCGCATCGCGTCGGCGACGAGGTCGCCCATCTCGGATTCGAACAGCCGCGTCGGGGCCCGCAGGATGTCATCGACCTGAGTGCCGATGATCTCGTTGCGCAACCCGTCGGTGGCCGCATCAGCGTCATCGATGATGGCCTGGACGTCGGGTCGACGAGCCACGCCGAGCGTCTTGGCGACGCGCGTCTGACCGCCGACCCAGGCGACATCGCCCTGATAGATCATCGCCTGGAGGACCGAGTAGGAGGCTCCGGAATTGATCCCTTCGGTGATCAGGATGTCGCCCCTCATCAGGTTGGAGACCCGATGGGTATGACCGGCGATGATGGCGTCGACGGTCGTGTCCTGGAGCTCGTCGGCGATTTCCAGGATGGGACCCTGCCACGGGTCAGCAGGCGTGCCGTCGAGGGCGTTGGCGCCGCTGTTGGTGCCCTGGTGAACGACCACGATCTGGATGCGCACACCGCGCGCGCGAAGGCGCCGGGATTCAGCCTCGATGCTCTCGCCCTCGGGCAGGAACGTCAACCCGGCTGTGTTGCCCGCCGAGACCAGCTCCGGCGTGTTCAGCAGCCCCGCGCCGATGACCCCTATGCGCAGCCCACCGACCCGGTAGACGACAGACGGGGTGACCCAATCGGGCGGCTCACCGGTGTCCGAGTCGACGATGTTGGAGGCCAGGAATGGGAAGTCGGCGCGTACCTGGTGGCGTATCAAGCGAGCGATGCCGTAGTCGAACTCGTGGTTGCCGTAGGACGTCGCGTCCAGACCCCACGCGTTCTCGACGTCGATGGCCGGCCGATCGTCGAGGAGCGCCGAGTTCGGCGGCGAAGCACCGACGTTGTCACCCGCCGCCAGCAGCAGGAACGGACGTGGCAGGTCGGCCGCCTCCTGATCGAAGAGCGTGGCCAGGGTGGCCGCCCCGCCGACCGTCGTATTGATGCCGTCGAAGGACATGGTGGACGGTTCCAACTGACCGTGGAAGTCGTTGAGACCGACGATGGAGAGCGGCTGCAGGGCGAAGCCACCGCGGATGATGCCGCGCTGGACCGAGCCCTGGCTGTGCTGAGGCACCGGCACGCCCAACAGGTAAGCCAGCGTCGGCGCGAGATCGATCGACTTGACATGGACCTGTCCGCGTCGGGCGATGCCCTTGCCGCCAGCGATGAAGGCGGCCCGCAGGTTGATGTTGGCCTCGCTGTCCTGCAGGTTCGGCATGTAGCCGTGCTGACCGAAGAAGTGGGACGGCGCGATGAGCGTGCCGGGCGTCGCCGCATCGAACTGATACGGCGGGCTGGCCATGACCACCAGGTCGCCGGTCCGCGTCGGGTGAGCCATGTCCGTGGTGTTCCCGTTGCCGTTCGGGATGTAGCGCGCCTCAGCCTTGGTGAAGCTGCGCTGGATCACCTCCCAGCCTTCGGGGGCACCGTCGTGCGTCCAGTCATTGGGGTCGCTCAGCTCTCGGAAAGCGTCCTCGATGGCCGCCACCGTGGCGTCCACGTCGGTGGCCGCGACTTGCTGGAAGACCGCATCGACCGGGTCGCGGCCCGCCACGTTGAGGTAGATCTGAGCCGTCCCGCCGGCCCAGCAGGCCTTGGCCTTGCCGATCGTCTCGCCGGTCGCGGGTCGACAGTTGGAGGTCTGTGGACTGGACGCCAGCCCGAGATCGACCAGGACCTTGCTTGCGTCGATGGCCAGGAACTGGGGTGCGAAGCCATGGTCAGAAGCGACGAAGGTGGTCGGGTGGCCGCCCATCTCCGTGCGCGCCATGGTGAGCGTCGAGTCGGCGCCCTGGTATGCGCGCCGGACGAAAGCCCGGCGGGCGGCCGTCCGACCATCGGCGATGCCGTCGAGCTCGACGTCGTCGAAGGCTGGGTTCGCGTCGCCACCCTGCAGGCGACGGCTCAGCAGGCCAAGGAACTGGTGCTGGAACTCATCGGTGACCGGGTATCCCAGCATCAACAGGTCAGGCTGGTACGTCTCCTGGACGTACTGCAGCATCGGATGATGAGCAGTCTCCCAGTAGAGCCCCTGCTCCACATAGGTCTCCTCGGCCACGATGCCCGCCTCCAGGATGGCGAAGTCGCCGGCCGTGGAAGTCGGGAAGCGCTGGGCCAGGTACTCATCGAAGGCGCCTGTGAAGCTCGCTTCGCCCGGCCACGTGGGCCACGAAGCCTGGGCTCGGGTGACGGAGGTGTGGAACAGGCGGACCTTGCTGAGGTCGGGCTCGAGGCGCTCGACCCGTAGCAGCATGCCGCCCGTCCGACCATCGAGGGATCCGCCGGCGATGGTCACCTTCACATCGCCGAACTCGCCTTGGGCCAGGTCGGCGGCAGGGTCGGCACCATCCTTGTCGAAGGCGAAGAGGACCCGGTCGTAGTTGGTGGCGCTGTCGTCGGTGCTGTCGTAGATGAAGGCGTTGACACCGTACTTGTCTGTGCCGAAGTCCAGCACCCGAAGCCGCATCTCCTGGGCGGCGCTGTAAGAGGTCGGCACATTCGTCCAGCCGGTCGCATCGCTGGGCTCGGCCGCCGGGAAGGGAGCCTGGCCGGCGTAGCCGTCGGGATGGTCGAACTGGAGGCCGAAAGCACCGATGAAGGGGACATCGTCGAAGGTCGGGTCGCCGGCGCCGCTGATGTAGTTGGTGGCTACCCCGCGTCCCGAGTGGAAGGTCCGGAAGTCGATGGTCGGGCCGTCGATGAGGGCGTTGCGGCCGCCGGCCCATTCCAGCTGAGCCACCTTGAGCCCACCCCGTTCGGCCGCCTGGGCCAGGCTCTCCGCGCGCAGCACCCCGGCGTCGAAAGCTCCCGTCCGGTTCCCGAACGGCTGGCCGTTGATGTGGAAGGTGTTGTTGGTCGAGCCGTGGACGCCCGGCCAGGCGCCGGTGGCAAGGGTGTACCAGCCGGCGCCGGTGTTGGTGGCCGCCTGCGTCTGCAGCCCGCCATCGCGGGCCTGGGTGCGGCGGCGCAGGAAGCGGTCCATGGTCGGCAGGATGCCCCGCGCGGCGTAGCGCTCGACGGTGTCCTGACGAAGCCCATCAGCAGCGAAGAAGATGGCCTTTGGTTGGGTCCTGGTGGGATCTGCTCGGCCACCGCCGCCGGCCGGGCTGCTGGCCACTTCCGGGTCGACCGCTGGGGGTGCCGCCCACACGGGCACCGCACCGATGACCATGAGGATGCTGACAGCGACCGCGACGACGGTGACGCGGGGCTTTCCGCCCCGCAGCGAGATGCGTGATTTGCGCAAGGATCGACTCCCTCCCCTGGAGACGCGTGCTCCATCGTGTCGTCACGGGCCGGTGACACGGGCGAGCGTCCGAAGCGGCGAGGGATGAGGCTTAGGCTAGGGCGGCGAGCGGACCACGGCGCTGGGACGCGGGCATCCGCAGCATAGCCCCAACGGCAAGCATGGCAGATCAACGCTCTGTCAACGGTCTGTGAAGTGACGATGTGAAGCCTCTGATAAGCGGCCATCGATCGCCAACCTAGCGCCGAGCGCCACTATCGGTCCCTGTGGAAGTGCTGCATCCGTCCGTCCGGGCGCGCCTGGCGAGTCTGTCACCCGACCAGCACGCGGCGGCGACCGCGCCGCGCGGGCCCGTGCTGTGCGTAGCACCCGCGGGGAGCGGCAAGACCACGACGCTGGTCGCCCGTGTGGCATGGCTTGTGGACGGCGGGGTGGCGCCTTCGGCAATGTGCGCCCTGACCTTCAATCGTCGGGCGGCGGAGGAGCTGAGCCGGCGCGTGGACCAAGCGGTCGGCGGACTTGGCATCGCTCCGGGGACCATCCGCGTCCGTACCTTCCACGCACTGGGACGGGAGATCCTGCGCTCATCTGGGGTAGACGTGGAGCGACTGGTGGACCGCGCCGAGATCGTGCGCCAGTTGCTCGGCGGACGAGTAGCGGCGGGCACCATCCGCCGATGCGACGATAGCTTCTCCCGCTGGAAGCTCGACCCCGCCGCCAACAAGACTATCGATGCGGCCGGCACGACCGAGGATCCGCGCATCAGGCTGCTCTTCCAGCGCTACCAGGCGGAGCTGGCGGATACGGGCGCGCTCGACTTCGACGACCTCGTGGCAGGATCGCTGGCCCTGCTGCGCGCCGACCCTGAGCTGCGGTCGCGATGGCGGGCGGCGAGTGGATCGCTGCTGGTCGATGAGGTCCAGGACCTCGATCGAAGCCAGTTGGAACTGGCTCTCTGCCTGGCCGGACCTGAGGCTGACCTGTTCCTGGTGGGTGACGACGACCAGACGATCTATGCCTGGCGGCTGGCCGATGTCCGGCGTGTGCTGGACCTGGCGGCACGCCTGCCAGGCCTCGCTCGTCACGACCTGGTGACCAACCGGCGCTGTCCGCCGGAAGTGGTTCGGCGCGCGGCGCGGTTGGTCGGCCACAACCGCGAACGGTTCGCCAAGCGCATCGAGCCTTCGGTCAGCGCCCAGGGGTTTGTCAGGCTCGCCGCCGATCCGGGTGACGAGGTCTGCCGAGCGCGGCAGCTGCTGCGGACCTGGCTGGTCGCGGGACCAGGCGGCCACGCCATCCTTGCTCGCACCAATGCAGCTCTGGCGCCCTACGCTGCGGTGGCCATCGAGAGGGACATCACCTATCGAGCTGCGGACGACGGCCTGGTACTGGACGATCCGGCTATCGACGAGCTGATCAGCGCGGCCGCCGGACTGGCTTCCAAGGCGCCCGCCATCCCGTTCTTGGCCTGCCTGGCGCAGGCGGTGCGGGCTGCACCGGGTGGACCAGCGGTGGGCCGAAGCGTGCTTGCCTGGGCCGCCGCATATCCCTCGGCCGATGCATTCCGGGCCGCCATCGTGTTTGCCCGGAACGCTCGTGCGCGTTCGACTGCCGGTGACGGCGATGCGGCCGTTGTGCTGGCAACGGCACACGCGACCAAGGGTCTGGAATGGGATCACGTCGCGTGTATCGGCCATGACGACGGCGTGTTTCCCAGCACCCGCTCGATGGTCGAGGCAGACGACCCAGCCAGGGCGCTTGAGGAGGAGCGTCGCCTCGCCTATGTCGCCTGGACGCGGGCCAAGCGCTCGCTCACCCTGGTCTACGACCCTGATGCACCCTCCATCTTCATGCGCGAGGCTTTCGACCCGCTGGAGTTGGCGCCACCGTCCCGCTCAGCATGATGCCCGGCGGATCAGCGCGGCCCGGCTCCCATGCGCCCACGAACGTGCCGCAGGTCGACCGAGAAGTCGAGCGTTGCCCGCAGATTCGCCAGCGCCTCCGACCAGCCCTCCACGCATTCGGCCCAGGCATCGAGCTGGCCGGGCTGGTCCATATCGAACGGTCCATCCGTGAGCAGCAGTCGGCTGCCGAAGCCACGCGGGGACAGAGAGACGGTGACTTCCGTGCGCAGCGAATCGCCGGCCAGCCACGGCCATCTGAATCGGAAGTGCCTGTCGGGTTCGGCTTGGGTCACCTCCCACCAGATGGTCTGCTCGGGCCATACCAACGAAGTCCGCCCGCCCGGCGCCAGCGATCCCTCCACCTCCGATGGGAACCAGGAAGTCAGCGCATCGGGGTCGGACCAGGCTCGGTAGACCCGTGCCGGCGAAGCGTCGAGCAAGCGTTCCATGCGCACCGTGCGCGAGGTCAAAGCCCGAGATCCTGGCGCGCTTCATGGAGGCCCGCGATGACGTTGGCTATATGGTCATCCAGGGGTACCCCCAACTCCTCGGCCCCTTTGATCAGCTGGTCGCGTGGCACCTGGCGTGCGAAACCCTTGTCTTTCATCTTCTTGGTGACGGCCCGGATATCGACCTCATCGAGGCTTCGGTTGGGTCGTACATAAGTGACCGCCACGATGAACCCGCTCATCTCGTCACAGGCGTAGACCGCCCGAGCCAGGTCGGTCGTGCGCGGCATGCCCGTGTGGTCGCCGTGGCCGAGCACGGCGTCGACCACATGTTCGGGGTAGCCGCGGGCGCGCAGCTCCTCCGCCCCGCGTAGGGGATGGGTCTCCGGATAGCGCTCGTAGTCGAAGTCGTGCAGCAGCCCCGCGATGTACCAGTCGGCAAGGCCCGACCCCGTCACGTGGAATCGCTCCCGACCGTACCACCCGACGGTCGCTTCGACCGCCAGTCCGTGACGGCGCAGGGCTTCACCCAGGGTCCATTCGCACAGCAGAGCCCAGGCGTCGTCCCGGCTGGGCCGGGGGTGAGGACCGAGGGGGCTGTACGCGGACCCCATCACGGCTCCACCGGGTCGTCCGGCAGGCGCGTGGTACGGGTAGCACCCTCTCGGCCACGCGAACGGACCCGCGCATTTATCTCCTCGCGGTTGTGCCTGTAGAGATGGATCGCCGTTGGCAGCACCGAGAGGGCCACGACCACCGCGAGCACGATGAACAGGTATCTGTCGAGTGTCTCGCCCAGCACCTCACCCAGCCCGAAGCCCGCCAGCGGCAGGCCGACCGCCCAGATGAGAGCACCGCTGAAGTTGAACAAGGCGAACCGTGGATAGGCCATCCCGGCCGCTCCGGCCACGATGGGCGCGAACGTCCGGACGAACGGCAGGAAGCGAGCCACCACGATGGTCTTGCCGCCATGACGCGCGTAGAACCCTTCAGCTGCCACGAGATGGCTGCGCTTGAAGAAGCGCGAGTCGGGGCGCTGATAGAGCCGCTTGCCTACGCGCTTACCGAACGTGTACCCCACAGCATCACCGGCCACGGCGGCCACGAAGCTCCCCGCGCACACCAGCCAGATGGGAAATAGCGACGGCTCGGCTGAGGCGAGCACACCGGCCGTCAAGAGCAGGCTGTCGCCGGGCAGGAAGAATCCGAAGAAGAGGCCCGACTCGGCGAAGATGATGCTGAAGAGCGCCACGAACGCGACGAGCGCTCCGCCGCTTCCCAGGAGATCGGCCAGCTCGAAGCCGGGCAGCACCCGTCAGGCCTTTCCGGGCAAGGGCGGGAAAGGTGGCGTGACCGGACCGGCTGGCCGCCGGGTGGTCCGCCGCGCCGCCGCCCTCCGCTGCTCCACGATCAACGGCAGCAGCTTCTGCTCATCACCATCGATCATGATCCTGATGGTGTACTCGCCGGGCACCGCGAACGACAGATTCCAAAGGTCCAGCGCAAAGGTCAGCACCTGGTCTCGGCCGCCCTCGGCTCGACCCGGACCGCCGCTCACGACACTCGCCTGTGCACTCGCCATCTGGGCTCCGTCAGGGGTGAGGATGGTCAGCCGCAGGTCAGTCCGCCGGCCCATCTCCTCGGTCGTGACGGCCAGCCCCACGACCAGGGCAAGGTGCGGGTGCCGCATCGGGAAGTTCGCCCCACCGAGCCGCGACACGCCCCCGCCGATGACGGCGAACTTCTGGCCCGGGCGCGCCTCCGCGGCATCGGCCAGGAATGCGTACTCGATATCCGCCATCAGGCGAGTGT
This sequence comes from Chloroflexota bacterium, assembly GCA_013696275.1. Lineage (GTDB taxonomy): Bacteria > Chloroflexota > Limnocylindria > Limnocylindrales > CSP1-4 > Palsa-1032. Next base: position 8,848 of record JACCYW010000065.1, read on the forward strand.
ACCCGCGAGCACCGATGGCGCTGAGCGGCGCGCCCGCCGCGCCGCCTCCCTAGACCCGTTCGTCCGCGCAGCGGCCCAACCGACCGGTGAGGAGCCGGCCGAGAGCAGCCGTCGAGAGCCAGAAGCCGCGATACGCCCCCCGACGGTCAGATCGTCCGTCCAGCGAGCAGCCCGACCGGTGGGGAGCCGCCGGGAGCCAGCCGTCGAGAGCCAGCAGCCGCGATACGCCGCCCGACGGTCCGTTCGTCCGGCCAGCGGCCCAACCGACGAGTAAGGAGCCGGTCGAG
>JACCYW010000392.1 GCA_013696275.1 Chloroflexota bacterium
GAGGATCTAGCCGAACGCGTCACGGTCCATCAGTTGCGACTCTTGACAGCGGTGGCCGATAACGGTGGCTTCACACGCGCCGCCGATGCTCTGGGCCTGAGTCAGCCTGCGGTCTCCCATCAGCTCAAGTCGCTGTCCGATGCCCTGGGCCTGCCGCTCATCGAGATCATCGGACGAGGGGGTTATGGTGCCGCGATGACCGAACCGATGGCTGCTGCCGAGCGATACAAGGCGGGCGTGCTCAAGTACGCCCAGATGGGGTACTGGGATCCGGACTACGAGCCCAAGGACACCGATGTGCTGGCACTCTTCCGCATCACCCCGCAGGAAGGGGTCGACCCGCAGGAGGCTGCGGCAGCCGTGGCGGGCGAGTCATCGACCGCCACCTGGACGGTGGTCTGGACCGACCGACTGACCGCTGCCGACGTGTACCGCGCCAAGGCCTACAAGGTCGAGCCGGTCCCCTCCTCGACCAACGAGTACTTCGCCTACATCGCCTACGACCTCGATCTCTTCGAGCCAGGCTCGATCGCCAACCTCACCGCGTCGATCATCGGCAACGTCTTCGGTTTCAAGCCGCTCAAGGCGCTGCGGCTCGAGGACATGCGCTTCCCGGTCGCCTACGTCAAGACCTTCGATGGCCCGCCCACGGGCATCGTGGTCGAGCGTGAACGCCTCGACAAGTTCGGCCGGCCCCTGCTTGGCGCGACCACGAAGCCGAAACTGGGGCTATCGGGGCGCAACTACGGTCGCGTCGTCTACGAGGCGCTGAAGGGCGGTCTCGACTTCACCAAGGATGACGAGAACATCAACTCCCAGCCGTTCATGCATTGGCGTGATCGCTTCCTCTTCTGCATGGAGGCGGTCAACCGGGCGTCGGCGGCGACGGGCGAGGTAAAGGGGCACTACCTCAATGTGACCGCCGCCACGATGGAGGATATGTATGAGCGCGCCGAGTTCGCCAGGGAGCTCGGTAGTGTCATCGTGATGATCGATCTGGTCATCGGTTACACCGCCATCCAGTCGATGTCCAAGTGGTCCCGCCGGAACGACATGATCCTGCACCTCCATCGCGCCGGACATGGCACCTACACCCGGCAGAAAGCGCATGGCGTCTCGTTCCGGGTGATCTCCAAATGGATGCGTCTGGCGGGGGTCGATCACATCCATGCCGGGACCGTCGTCGGCAAGCTGGAAGGCGATCCGAACATGGTGCAGGGCTTCTATAACGTCCTGCGCGAGGCGCACAACCCGGTCGACCTCCAGCGCGGGCTCTATTTCGAGCAGGATTGGGCCGGGCTTCGGAAGGTCATGCCGGTGGCATCGGGTGGCATCCATGCCGGTCAGATGCACCAGCTATTGCATTACCTGGGCGAGGATGTGGTGCTCCAGTTCGGAGGCGGTACGATCGGCCATCCGATGGGCATCCAGGCCGGCGCGACCGCCAACCGAGTGGCGCTCGAAGCGATGATCCTGGCCCGCAATGAGGGCCGCGATATCTGGCACGAGGGACCGGACATCCTGGCGGCGGCGGCGCGTGATTGCCGGCCGCTCCAGGCGGCGCTCGATACGTGGGGCGAGATCACCTTCGACTACACGAGCACGGATACCCCGGACTTCGTGCCGACCGCGACACCAGCCTGAGGTGGAAAGAGAGCGATGAGGATCACCCAAGGCACCTTCTCCTTTCTGCCCGACCTGTCCGATGACCAGATAAGGGCCCAGATCGAGTACTGCCTCGAGCAAGGCTGGGCAGCGTCCATCGAGTACACGGATGACCCGCATCCGCGCAACAGCTATTGGGAGATGTTCGGACCGCCGATGTTCGATCTGCGCGATGCAGCCGGCGTGATGACGGAGGTGGCGAGCGCTCGACAGACCTTTCCGGACCACTACATCAAGGTCAATGCCTTTGACGCCACACGGGGCATCGAGTCACTGCGCCTCTCGTTCATCGTCAACCGGCCCAAGGTCGAACCCGGTTTCCGGCTCATCCGCGAGGAAGCCGCTGGGCGATCAGTCCGCTACAGCATCCACGCCTACGCTACGGACCGTCCCGAGGGTGAGAGGTATCAGGGCTGATGGCCATGGCCACACCGGACGGACCCGACCCTCGATCTGGCGGCTGCGCTGGCCGAGTCGCGGGTCGGCGAGCTGCTGGCGACGCTCGACGAGGAGCTGGTCGGTCTGCTTCCGGTCAAGACACGCATCCGCCAGATCGCCGCGCTCCTACTGGTCGAGAAGCTGCGCACGCAGGTCGGTCTGTCAGCTGGTCCACCCTCGCTGCATATGAGC
>JACCYW010000393.1 GCA_013696275.1 Chloroflexota bacterium
GCGAAAGCGTCGATGCGGCCGTCGCCATAGACGTTGTTCGGATCACCGTCGGCATCACCGCCGCACTGCTCGTCCAGGATGTCGACGGCCGTATCGCGCAGCGAACCGGTCAGGGCGTCGATCTGGCCGGCCAGGGCGGGTCTCGCCGAGAGGACCAGGGCGAGGGCGCCAGCGGTGTGCGGTGCCGCCATCGACGTGCCGTCGAAGGCTTCGTAGCCGTCACCGGGCACGCTGGAGAGCACGTTGACACCCGGCGCGGAAACGTCCGGCGCGATATCTCCGGACAGGGTCGGGCCGCGACTCGAGAAGTCGGCGATGACATCGTCGAAGGTAGTAGCGCCGACACTGAACGACTCCGTGTAGTCACCCGGCGATCCGACGGTGCCGCACTCGGGTCCGGCATTACCGGCCGAGAAGACGGGCACGATGCCGGCCGCCCGCCAGGCCTGGACGACCTCCAGATAGAACTCATCACCGGGCCCGCCGCCCCAGGAGTTGTTGACGATGTCCGGCCGCATGGCCGGATCGGGGTCCTCGCCCGCCAGGTCGGTCGGCGCCAGGACGAATTGACCGGATGAGATCAGGGCGCCCTCGCTGCAGCCGAAGTCCTCGCAGCCCTTGGCGGCGATCCACGTGGCCTCCGGTGCGACGCCGATGTCGGGGCTGAAGGGACCGGGTCCGTCGCCGCCGACCATGGTGCCCATGGTGTGCGAGCCATGGCCGGCGTTGTCGCACGGTGTGTCACCGCAGATGCCGGTCGGGTCCCACCAGTCGTAGTCGTGGTCGAAGCCGGCCGCACCCTCGTTGCCGCGGTACTGGTCGACAAGGGCTGGGTGGGTGTACTCCACGCCGGTGTCGATGTTGGCGACGGTGACGCCACTGCCCAGGATCCCGTCCGCCCACGCCTCATCAGCGCGGATGGTGGAGATGCCCGGTTCGGGCTCACCTGGCGTTCCCAGGATGACCGGTCGGGTAGCGACCGGGCGGACGAGCGGGTAGACCTTCTCGCGCCGTATCCGGGTGACCCCGGCAACGCCGGACAGCCGGTTGGCCAGCGCTGAGTCGCCCGCGACGAGCATCACGTTGGTCAGCCAGAAGCTCTCCGCCTGGGCGCCCCGTGTGGCGGCCACGAGGGCGAGGGCTTCGGTCTGGGATGAGCGTTGGGTGGCCTGGAGGGTGTCCAGGACGTACTGGCCGCGCTGCACGAAGCCGTTGACGTCTGCCGCGGCGCTGAGGTCGGCCCGGCCGGCGAATTCGACTATGAAGCGCCCTGAGCCGCTGGCTGTGAGCTCATCGACGAGCCCGCCCTCGATGGAGGCGGAGCTGCCCGTCTGGGCGCCGGAGTCCTCCGCTCCGCTGACCGTCACCGGAGAAGCGAGCATCACCAAGCTCGCCAGGACCGCAAACACCGCACGTCCCACCACGCCACCCTCCTGGTCGTATGCCCCCACCCGGTCAGGCACTCTAGGTCGCGCCGGACCACCCGTCAATGCGCAGGTGACGGGCTAGACGGAGTAAACGCTCGGCTGGTTCCGCGGCGTCGAGATCGCCGCTGCCCGACGGGGAGTTTCCGATCAGCGATTTGTGCGGCCTGCCACGCGACCATGGAAGCATTCGCCCGTCAGATGGAACGTCCCGGCGACCGATCCGCGGAGGAAGTGGCTCGCATCCCCCGATGGTCCGCCGCGGCGCGATGGTCCCACGGCAGCGAGGTACTCACCGGCATGTCCGCGCCGTTGGCTTCAGGAAGGTGGTGGAGCGACGGGGGCTCGAACCCCGGACCTTCTGCATGCCATGCAGATGCTCTCCCAACTGAGCTACCGCCCCACGTAACGCGTCTGCCGTGCTGGAGGGCTTTGCTAGCGCTCGGAGCGCTCCGTGCGACAGCCGTCCAGCGGCCTCGAATCCTACCCTATGGCCCCGGCTACAGTGCCAAGTGGAGGCGCAGGGACTCGTCGATCTGAAGCATGATCGAGGCCGGGACCAGCCCCAGCCGTTGGCCGATCCGTTCGACCGCGACAGACCGGACCTGCTCGGCCTGGGCTTTGGAGTCACGTGCGAGCCCGGTTGCGGCTGAAGGCAGCAGGACCTGGAACGGGTAGACG
>JACCYW010000071.1 GCA_013696275.1 Chloroflexota bacterium
CCATGCTGTTCTCCTAAGACCGTTCGGAGCTGAACAGGCGGAAGTTGATGACACTGACGGCGACCATCACGACGGCCACCAGCAAGGCCATGGCGGCACCCAGACCAAGCTCCCGCCGTCCCTGGAAGGCGGTGTTGTACACGTGCAGCAGCACCGGCGTGGTGTCCGCCGGCGGCGGACCTCCGCCGGTCATCAACTGGGGCTGACCCACCAGCTGGAAGGAAGCGATGATCTGCAGCGTGACCACCAGCAGCAGGACCGCGCGCAGCGCTGGGATGGTGATATGTCGGAACTGTTGCCAGCGATTCGCACCGTCGATGGCAGCGGCCTCGTAGAGATCGGCGGAGATGCCCTGCATGCCCGCCAGCAGCACTATCGTGTTGAAGCCGATGGTCCACCAGAGGGTGCCCACCAGGATGGTGATCCAGGCCCATGGAGTGGTCGTCAGCCATGAAGGACTATCCCCGAAGGTCTGGGTCAGGAAGTTGGGGATGACGCCACCGCTGCCGGAGAAGAGGTACCACCAGGTGACCCCGACCACCGCCACCGAGAGGGTCCACGGCGCGAAATACAGGCCCCGGAAGAAGTTGCGGCCACGGAAGCGCTGATTGAGGACGGTGGCCAGGAAGAGGCCCGCTCCGACGAGCAGTGGCGTGCTCATGAAGACGAACAGGATGGTGTTCCAGACGCTCTGGATATAGCGGCCGGAGAAGATGCTCGCCGGATCCAGCAGCCACTGGTAGTTGCGCAATCCGATGAACGCTCCGTCGCGCAGACCCGTCGCATCGTGGAGACTGATCCAGATGCCGTAGAAGAAGGGCAGTCCGATGAACAGGAAGAAGATGATGAGATGGGGAAGGATGAAGAGGTAGGGCGTGTACCACGACTCCCCGATACGACGCCGCACTTCCGTCGAGCGAGGGCGGCGCCCACGCCCCGATCCGAGGATACGTCCCGCGAGCCCGCGCTTGTCCTGGGCGCTCTCGACCACCGCCACCCTGTGCTCCTCCTACTCCGTCCTCTCAGGTGAGCCGATCGGTAGGCGCCGCACGAGCCTCCGTCGAGGTGACTCGTGCGGACGTGATGGCACTCCTACCGGCTAGAAACCGTACCGTTGCTTGTTCTGCGCAAGCACCTGCGTGTTGAAGGCCGCCGAGGTATCCAGCGCCTCCTGAGCGGTCGCCCTGCCGTTGATGACCAGCGTGGCCGCCTCGCCGGCGCCCTGGGCGATGAAGAGCAGATCGCCGCCGCCTGGGATGGTGGGCAGGAATCGGACACTTTCGGCCATCGGCGCGACCTGCTGGATGATGCCCAGCGTGCCCTCCGGGGTATCGGCGTCCAGGATAGCCTGGCGCACCTCGTTCCGGGCCGGCACCTGACCACCCTCGGCCCAGTTGAACGAATTGGCCGAGAACCAGTCGATGAAGTAGTAGGCGCAACCACGGATCTCCGCATCCGCAGCGGCCGATGTAACGGTCATCTGGTGGGATCCGCCCCATACACCGGAGCCGAATATCTCCGGGACGGGTGCGACACCCAGATCCTCTCCCAGCGCTTCACGATAACGCGCGCTCTCCCAGATGCCCGACCAGACCATCCCGTTGGTGCCTTGGGCGAAGGCGATGATCTCCTGGTCGCTTTCGACCACGGGAACCGCCAGATCGGTCACCAGGTGGCCCAGGAAGGCGGCCGCTTGAACGCCGGCTTCACTGTTGTACGTCGCCGCCGAGTAATCATCGTTGGTCCACTCGCCGCCTCCCTGGTACATCAGGGTGGCGAACTGGAGCCCGGCCAGGAAGTTCGCGCCAGGGCCTGAGCCGACCATCTGGTACCCGTCCGCCTCGGTGTTCTCGCTGATGGCCGTGATGGCCGCCTCGAACGAGGCTTGATCGGTCGGCGGAGCGTCGGGATCCAGCTCGGCCTCCTCGAACAGCGCCCGGTTGTAGAAGAAGACCATCGGATGGGTGTCCAGGGGGATGGCATAGCGCACATCCTTCCAGATCCCGGCGTTCCAGATGGCCTCGGGGAAGCGGTCCGGACCGAGCCCGGCCTGCTCGGCCAGATCATCGATGGGCGTCAGGATGCCGTCCTCGGCGAGCAGGGGTACGGTGTCATAGCCGCCGGCAAGCACGTGGGGCAGCTGGCTGGCGATCGACGCGGCCTCCAGGCGAGCCACGAACTCCCCGGCCGGCTGCGTTTGCACCGTGGTCTGGCACTGCGGTGTCTCTTCGTTGAAACGCTCGACGAGAGCCGCGAAGTAGCTCCCATCCGGACCGGTGAAATGGTTCCATACCTTCAAGGCGCCGCCGGTCGCCGGCGGTTGGATGGTCGTGGCGATATCGGGCCCGCCGCCGGCCAGCGAGGAGGCGGGCGACGGCTGAGGGACCGCGGTGGCCGAACCGGCGGGAGAGGCAGCAGAGCCGGCGGCCGAGGCGTCGGCCGACCCGCCCGCTGACGCGCCGGGGCTAGCGCCATCAGGGCCTGGGGTCCGTGCACCACCGCTGCAGGCGGTCGCGATGAGCACAAGCGCTGAGCAGATCGCCACCAGGCGGCGATCGAGTGGTCCGAGATATCGCATAGTCGCTCCCAAGATCTTGACCGTCCGACGCTCGACCCCGTCCTCCTGGGTCGCTGGGCGCCTAGGACATCAGGCTACATCGTGGCGGGTGTGGCCGTCGAACGCGATCGGCGACGATCGCGGAAACCTATCCGAAGCGCTGCGACTTGCATCGCATGACATCGGATAGGCTTCTACTTGTCGAACTCATGGCGG
>JACCYW010000447.1 GCA_013696275.1 Chloroflexota bacterium
CCCTGGTCCCGGTCGCGCTGACCATCGAGCCAGCGGCCGTCCCACACATCGCTCTACTACTCGCCGGGTCGTGCGCGGTCCATCTGCTGATGATCGCTGGCCAGGTCACGCTCGGCCACCCGACGGCGCATGCGCGCCTCGCCGCCTGGCACATGACCCACGGCCGCTTCCGGCTATGGTTCTGGCTCGGGATCGTGCTGGTCACCGTCGGCATGCTCGCCCCGGTCGCACCGCCGTTCGCAGCTGCGGCGGCCCTGGCTGGCCTTCTTGCCCACGAGCACGCCTACGTCCAGGCCGGTCAGGCGGTGCCGCTCGCGTGACCGACGAACGACGACCTGAAACGGCCTCGACCGAGGCGCCGACCACCGCGGAGCTGGGCCGCCGGGTCAGCGCCGCCCGCCAGGCGACCGAGGCGCGCGGTGAGACCTTCTATCCCGGACCGAGCCGCATCCACCTTGCCGCCTATCCTCCGAAGGAGCGCTGGGACGACTGGGTGGAGCTGGACTCGAAGTCGTGGCCGAGGCGCGTCGAGAAGCGCTACATGCTCGTGCCGACGACCTGTTTCAACTGTGAATCGGCCTGCGGGCTGCTCGCCTATGTCGATCGGGAGACCCTCCAGGTCCGCAAGTTCGAGGGCAATCCGGAGCATCCCGGCTCGCGCGGCCGCAACTGCGCCAAGGGTCCGGCGACGCTCAACCAGGTGACCGATCCTGACCGCATCCTCCAACCGCTCAAGCGCGCCGGCAGACGGGGCGAAGGACGCTGGCAGACGGTCAGCTGGGACGAGGCGCTTGACGATCTGGCGGCCAGGATCCGGGCGGCCATCGTCGAGGAGCGTCCCAACGAGGTCATGTATCACGTCGGCCGGCCAGGCGAGGACGGCTTCACGGAGCGTGTCCTGGCGAGCTGGGGTGTCGACGGCCACAACTCGCACACGAACGTGTGTTCGTCCGGTGGACGGACCGGCTACCACTTGTGGACGGGCATCGACCGGCCCAGCCCGGACCACGCGAACGCCAAGGTCATCCTGCTCATCAGCGCCCATCTGGAGGCTGGCCACTACTTCAACCCGCATGCCCAGCGGATCGTCGAGGCCAAGGCCAACGGAGCCAAGGTCATCGTCCTGGACACGCGCCTCTCGAATACCGCCACCCACGCCGACCACTGGCTGTCACCGTGGCCCGGCTCGGAAGCGGCCATCATGCTGGCCATCGCCAACCACCTCATCGCTTCCGACCGCTACGACCGCGACTTCGTGCGGCGCTGGTGGAACTGGGAGGAATACCTGGCCGCTGAGCAGCCTGGCCAGCCACGTACGTTCGAGACGTTCGAGGCGGTCCTGCACGACTTGTACGCCGGCTTCACGTTCGACTACGCGGCCCGCGAATCCGGGCTCGAGGCGTCGGTCATCGCGGAGGTCGCGGAGGTCGTGGCGGGGGCCGGCAGCCGCCTGTCGACGCACACCTGGCGCTCGGCCGCCGCCGGCAACCTCGGCGGCTGGCAGGTGTCAAGGACGCTGTTCCTGCTCAACTGCCTGCTCGGCGCGGTGGCCGTGCCGGGCGGGACCTATCCCAACGCCTGGAACAAGTTCGTGCCCCGGCCGATCCACGTGCCGCCCCACCCGCACACCTGGAACGAGCTCACCTGGCCGCTCGAATACCCGCTCGCCCTCAACGAGCTCTCCTTCTTGCTGCCGCACTTGGTGAAGGAGGACCGAGGCAGACTGGACGTCTACTTCAGTCGCGTCTACAACCCGGTGTGGACCAATCCGGACGGCTTCTCCTGGATCGAGATGCTGACCGACGAGTCGCGCGTCGGGATGCATGTCGCTCTGACGCCGACCTGGAACGAGACTGCCTTCTTCGCTGACTACATCCTGCCCATGGGCCACGGCTCGGAGCGCCACGACGTCCATTCGTACGAGCAGTACGACGGCCAGTGGATCGGCTTCCGCCAGCCCGTGTTGCGGGCTGCCCGCGAGCGCCTTGGCGGCGAAGGCATCGACGACACCCGCCAGGTCAACCCGGGCGAGGTCTGGGAGGAGAACGAGTTCTGGATGGAGCTGTCCTGGCGGATCGATCGCGATGGCGCCCTGGGCATCCGCAGGTTCTACGAGTCGCCGGCTCGGCCGGGGGAGCGACTGAGCGTCGACGAGTACTACGGATACATGTTCGACCACTCCGTGCCGGGGCTGCCGGAAGCGGCGGCCAAGGAGGGTCTGACGCCGCTGGCCTACATGCGCCGGTACGGTGCCTTCGAGATCCGCAAGGGCGTCGGTCCGGTCCACGAGACGCCCGTCCCGGCCGACCAGTTGGTCGATACCGCGGTCGACGACTTCGGGCGTGTCTACACCCGCTCCCAGAAGCCCGATAGCCCGAACGTCGTGCCGATGGCCTCGCCGGGTCCCGATGGCGACGGCCGGCGTCCGGTCGGCGTGGTGGTCGATGGCATGGTCGTGCAGGGCTTCCCGACCCCGTCGGGCCGGCTCGAGTTCTTCTCTTCTACGCTGAGGGACTGGGGTTGGCCGGAACATGCCATCCCGGGCTACATCCGCAGCCACGTCCACCAGGATGCACTGGCCGAGGGTGAGATGGTCCTCATCTCTACATTCCGATTGCCCACCCAGATCCACACCCGGAGCGCCAATGCGAAGTGGCTGGACGAGATCGGGCACACCAATCCGCTGTGGCTCCATCCCCAGGACGGCAAGCGGCTGGGCATCGGTGCCGACGACCTGGTCCGGGTCGAGACCGAGATCGGCTACTTCGTGGTCAAGCCCTGGCTGACCCAGTCCATCCGTCCCGGTGTCGTGGCCTGCAGCCACCACATGGGCCGCTGGAAGCTCGGCGATGCCGGCCAGCGGGCGGCCATGGCCACGGTCGCGCTCGACCATGAAGGCGACAAGTGGGCGATGCGCCGGAAGCGTGGCCTCGAGCCGTTCGAGTCGTCCGATCCGGACACCAAGCGCATCTGGTGGACGGACGTGGGAGTGCACCAGAACCTGACGTTCCCGGTCCATCCCGACCCGATCTCCGGACAGCACTGCTGGCACCAGGCGGTGCGCGTCCGCAAGGCCGAGCCCGCCGATCGCTACGGCGACATCCATGTCGATACGGCGCGCGCCCACGAGGTCTATGCCCGCTGGCTGGCACTGACGCGACCGGCCAGCCAGGTCTCGCCAGACGGGGATCGAAGACCGTACTGGCTGATGCGCCCGCTCAAGCCCGCCCGTGAGGTCTATCGACTGCCCCCGGCGCGCCCGGCACGTCCGAAGGTCGGCGTGTCGTGAGCGTGGCCACCGCCCCATCCGAGGCCACGACCGGGTCCGGGCCGGCTGTCTCGCCACGCGCCGAGCTGTTCCGAGCGCTCGGTGCCCTGTGCGAGACGCCCGTCCCGGGTCACGAGCGGATCGCCCAGGCGCTCGGTCTGCCTGGTCGGCCGGATCCCGCTGAGCACGCCGCGGTCTTCCTGTTCCAGTCCTATCCGTACGCGTCGGTTCATCTCGGTCCGCAAGGGATGCTCGGCGGCGAGGCGCGCGACCGCGTGGCCGGCTTCTGGCGCGCACTCGGACTGGTGCCACCGGCCGAGCCGGACCACCTAACGGCACTGCTCGGCCTCTATGCCTCCCTCATCGAGGCGGAGCTGGCCGAGCGCGACGCGGCCCGCCTCGTCCTGCGTCGGGAGGCACGCCGGGCGCTGCTCTGGGAGCACCTGCTGAGCTGGGTCGTGCCATACCTGGCCAAGCTGGGCGAGATCGCCGGCCCGTACCACCAGGCGTGGGCCGGCCTGCTCGAGCGCGCGCTGCTCGAGGAGGCGACCGAGCTCACCAGCGCCGATCGGCTGTCGCTCCATCTGAGGACCGCGCCGCCACTCCCGCAAACGGACGCATCCGCTGACGAGTGGCTGGTGGCCATGCTGGCACCGGTGCGCAGCGGCATGTTCCTGGTCCGGGGCGACCTGGCCAGCGCGGCCAGCGATCTCGGCCTTGCCCTTCGGATGGGCGAGCGCGCATACGCCCTGCGCGCCCTATTCCAGCAGGACGCGCCGTCCACCATCGCCTGGTTGTCGGGCGAAGCCGAGACCTGGATCGCCCGCCACCGGACGGCTGAACCGTTCCTGGGCCAGATCGCTCTATTCTGGCGGAGCCGCGCGGAGGCTACGGCGGCCGCCCTCCGCGACCCGTGGCTGTCTCGCCCGCGATCGGGTGACGGGCTTGGTCGGGCGGCTGGCGGGTAGCAAGGCGGATGTCCACGGTCGCGCCAGGGAGCACCACTCCACGGGCTGAGCCGGCGAAGCGGGCGATCGCTGTCCGACTCGACGGGCTGCGCAAGGTCTACGGCGATGTCGTGGCCGTGGACGGCATCGATCTGGAGGTGATGACGGGCGAGTTCTTCTCGTTCCTGGGCCCATCCGGGTCGGGCAAGACGACCACTCTGCGCATGATCGCCGGCTTCGAACCGCCCACGGCGGGGCGGGTCGAGCTGTCCGGGCGGGATGTGTCGCGCATGCCTCCGTATGAGCGCGATGTCAACACCGTCTTCCAGGACTACGCACTCTTCCCGCATATGGACGTCGCCCAGAACGTGGGCTACGGACTGATGATCGCCGGCGTGCCGAGCAGCGATCGCCGCGACCGGGTGGCCGAAGCTCTCCGTATGGTGCAGCTGGAGGGCTACGAGCATCGACGGCCCGGACAGCTCTCGGGCGGTCAGCGACAGCGCGTGGCGCTGGCACGGGCGATCATCAACCGACCCACTGTGCTGCTTCTCGACGAACCCTTGGGTGCGCTCGATCTAAAGCTGCGTCAACAGATGCAGTTGGAGCTCAAGCAGATCCAGGGGCGGGTGGGGATCACTTTCATCTATGTCACTCACGACCAGGACGAAGCATTGACGATGAGCGATCGGCTGGCAGTCTTCGATCGGGGTCGCATCGAGCAGGTCGGAACGCCGGCCGAGGTCTACGAACGCCCGCGTAACTCCTTCGTGGCCGGATTCGTCGGCATCTCCAACGTCATCGCGGGTGAGGCAGCCCGATCGGTCATGGGTCGCGCCGGCGTGTATAGCGTCCGCCCGGAGAAGATCCATCTCGCTGACCCTGTCCGGCCACCCGCCGACGATGAGCTCGCGGTCGACGGCCGGATCGCCGAGGTGGCCTACCTCGGCCCCGAGACCCGGTATATCGTGGCGCTCGACGTGGGGGGTGAACTGGTGGTGGTCGAGCAGAACCTGGCGACGTCTTCGACCGAGGCGCTCGCTGCTCAGGGCCGAGCTGTCCGGCTCATCTGGAAGCGACAGCACAGCAGACCCCTCACCGATGAGGTCGAGTGGGCGCCAGCAGGAGGGTCCGATGGACCGTAGATCTCGAACCCGTCGCGCCTGGGCCTTGCTGCCCGCCATCGCGCTCCTGGCCACAGCCTGTGCTGGTGGCGGTGCGACCCAAGCACCGACGAGGGTGCCGACCACAGATGCACCAGCCAGCGGGCCTGCCTCAGAAGGACCGGCCAGCCAAGAGCCAGCGTCAGAAGCGCCAGCGTCAGAAGCGCCGGCCTCAGAGGAACCCGCTTCAGAGGGACCGGCCAGCGACGAGCCAGCGTCAGTCGCCCCGTCGTCCGACGGCTCGCTTCCGAGCGGCATGCCGGCCGAAGTCGGCGAAGGCGAAGGCGAGGTCCGCATCCTGGCCTGGCCCGGCTACGTCGAGGACGGCTCCACCGATCCCGAGGTCGACTGGGTCACCGAGTTCGAGGGGGCGACGGGATGTGAGGTGAGCTTCGACGTGTTCGGCACCTCCGACGAGGCGTTCAACCTTTTCAAGGACGGCGACTACGACGTCATCTCGGCTTCCGGCGACGCCAGCGGCCGGCTATACGAAGGCGGCTATGTGGCGCCCGTCAACGTGGACCTGGTGCCCAACTACGCGGACGTAGTCGACGCGCTCAAGGATCAGCCTTACAACACGTTCGGCGGGGTGCACTACGGTATCCCGCACGGACGGGGCGCGAACCTGCTCATGTGGCGCACGGATGTGGTCGATCCCGCCCCCGACAGTTGGACAGCCGTCTTCGACCCGGAGTCGCCGTACGCCGGACAGGTCACGGCCTACGACGCGGCGATCTATATCGCCGATGCAGCCGTCGTGCTGATGACGACGCAGCCGGAGCTGGGCATAACGGACCCGTACGCGCTGGATGAGGCGCAGTTCGCGGCGGCTGTCGATCTGGCTCGCCAGCAGCGTCCGCTCATCTCGGAGTACTGGAGTGACTACACCCGCGAGATGGCATCGTTCGCGAACCAGGACAGCGTCATCGGCACGACCTGGCAGATCATCGTGAACCTGCTCCAGGCGGAGGATCCGCCGGTACCTGTCGAGGCGATCAAGCCGGTCGAGGGCTCGACCGGATGGTCGGACACCTGGATGGTGAGGGCGGACGCCGCGCACCCGAACTGCGCCTACATGTGGCTCGACTATGTCGTCTCACCCCAGACCCAGGCATCCATCGCCGAATGGTTCGGCGAGGCGCCGGCGAACATCGCGGCGTGCGACCTGACCGCCGATCCGGAGCACTGCGACATCTTCCATGCGGATGACGACGCGTACTGGGAAGACGTCTACTACTGGACGACCCCCTCCGTCGAGTGCCTCGATGGACGCGGCCCCATCTGCAAGGGCTTCGACGAATGGCTGAACGCCTGGACCGAGATCAAAGGCTGACGGTTCACCCACACCAGCATCACATCCGCCCCGAGTCGACCGCCGGCCCGGGGCGGATAGCTTTGCTCGTAGGCCGATGACGCGTCCGGCCGCCGCAGTAGCGTCGCCATCCCCGTCACGGCGGGTCATGAATGCCCTCTACGCCCGCCCGAGATCCGTCGCCAGCCTGCTCATGGCGGCGCCGCTGACATGGCTGGTGGTGGTCTATCTCGGCTCGCTCGCGCTCCTCCTCGTCTCCGCGTTCTGGACCTACTCCGCGGCCACCGATACGATCGATACGACCCCCTCACTGGTGAACTTCGGCGAGATCATCGCCAGCTCCACCTTTCGGACGATCGCGCTGCGAACGATGGGCATGGCAGCACTCGTCACCCTGACCACAGCGATCATCGCCTTCCCCATCGCCTACTACATGGCGCGGGTCGCATCGCACCGGGTACGCGGCCTGCTGGTCGTTGCCATCCTGCTGCCGCTTTGGGCAAGCTACGTGGTCAAGGTCTATGCATGGCGCATCATCCTCTCGGAGCAGGGCATCCTCAACTGGTCCCTCGAGCCGCTAGGCGTGAGCGGCCCCGGCTACGGCGACGTGGCTCTATGGCTCGTCTTCACCTATCTGTGGCTGCCGTACATGATCCTGCCGATCTACGCCGGCCTGGAGCGCATCCCGACCGGGCTCCTGGAGGCGTCCAGCGATCTTGGTGCACGTGGGAGGCAGACGTTCCGGCGGATCATCCTGCCGCTCGCCTTTCCGGCCGTCGTTGCCGGTTCCATCTTCACTTTCTCACTGACGCTCGGTGACTACATCGCTCCGTCGCTCATCACCAGTACCCAGTTCCTTGGCAACGTCATCTTCAGCCAGCTCGGAGCGGCCGGTGACCTGCCGTTGGCCGCTGCTCTGGGCACCATCCCCGTGGTGCTCATGATCATCTACCTGCTGGCCGCCCGACGCCTGGGCGCTTTCGAGGCCCTATAGGTCAGCGATGATGGCTCGCTGGGGTCTGCGCATCGCGACCGGACTCGTGCTCGCATTCATCTACATCCCGATCCTGGTCACCATCATCTACGCCTTCAACCCGAATCGGGTCGCAACGTGGCCGCCGGACGGGATCAGCCTGCAGTGGTTCGCCGCGGCTGCCGAGAACCGTGGGCTGCGCGAGGCGTTCAGCAGCTCCATCCTTGCTGCCCTTGGGGCGACGGCGGTCGCCCTCGTCCTTGGGACCCTGGCCTCCTTCGCCGTCGCCCGTTTCCGATTCTTCGGACGGGAGACGGTGTCCTTCATCGTGCTGCTGCCCATCGCGCTGCCCGGCATCGTCACCGGGATCGCGCTCAACGCGTCGTTCTCGACGCTGGATCTCTCATTCGGCATGCTGACGATCATCGTGGGCCATGCCACGTTCTGCATCGTCCTCGTCTACAACAACGCCCTTGCACGCCTCCGCCGGTCCGCGCGGAGCCTGGAGGAGGCATCGATGGATCTGGGCGCCGATGCGCTCCAGACCTTCCGGCGCATCACGTTCCCGCAACTTCGGACAGCGCTCGTGGCGGGCGGCCTGTTGGCGTTCGCGCTCTCGTTCGACGAGATCATCGTCACGACGTTCACTGCAGGCGGCGTCAAGACCCTGCCGATATGGATCTTTCAGAACTACCGCCTAGCCAATCAGGCGCCCATCGTCAACGTCGCCGCCGTTATCGCGATAGCCCTGTCGGTGATCCCGGTCTACATCGCGCAACGGCTGTCCGGAGTGGAGGCGGCCACGACGCGATGAATGCTGACAAACCAACTGCAACCTGCTTGTAGCGTCAGCCGTGCGGTCGCTCTACCGGACAGCGTTCCCGATGGCGTAAGACTAGACGCGTATGAAACGGATCCTGCGAGACAACGGGCTCACCGTGGCGTTGATGGCGCTGTTCGCGGTCGCCCTCATCGGTCAGGTCATCACCGGCTTGGCGCAGTACAACGAAAACGCTATGGCGCATGGCGAGGCGGCCATCGGCCTGGCTGCTTACCTGAGCACAGGCCACTTCATCGAGGCCACGTTCGAGAACTGGGAGAGCGAGTTCCTTCAGATGGGCGCCTATGTCCTCCTGACCGTGTTCCTGTTCCAGCGCGGATCGCTGGAGTCCAAGGATCCCGATGACCCAGGCCCCGTCGATGATGATACAAGAGACCACGTCGACGACGAAGGCACTCCTTGGCCGGTCCGTCGAGGCGGCCTCGTTCTGCGCCTCTACGAGAATTCACTCTTCCTCGCGTTCGCGGCCCTGTTCGCCTTATCGTTCACCCTGCACGCCATCGGTGGGGCCGAAGATTACAGCGCAGACCAGGTCGCTCACGGCGAGAGGCCGGTGACGGTGGTCGATTATCTGGGGACTTCGCGTTTCTGGTTCGAGTCGTTCCAGAACTGGCAAAGCGAGTTCTTGGCGGTTGGAGGCATCGTCGTCTTCAGCGTCTTCTTGCGTCAGCGCGGTTCGCCTGAGTCGAAACCGGTGCACGCTCCGATGTCGGAGACCGGATCATCCTAAGGGCCACGCAGAGCCGCTACTGCTCCTGATAGACGCGGATCGTTCCTGGGTACATGGACACCCACACCTGTCGTGTCGCCTCGTCATAGGTGATGCCGATGGGGTGGTATCCGGCCCGCACACGCTGGAGGACCTGCATGTCGCGCGTGCGCGCCTTGCTGACCGTGCCGGACTCGTAGTTCGCGACATAGATGGAGCGGCCGTCAGGCGCCATCACCATGCTTCGCGGCGAGGCACCGGTGGCGACCCTGGCCACCACCCTCTCCGACCCGGTATCCACCTTCGCCACACCGCCTCCACCGTCGAGGGAGATGTAGAGGAAGCGATCGTCAGGTGATATCAGGACATCACGGGGGAAGAGCCCCACGTCCGGGATGCGGCGCGTGCGGAATGTCCGCAGGTCGACGCGCATGATCTCATCCGACCCCAGGTACGCGACATACGCGACGCTCGAGTCGGACGTCACGGCGATGCCGCGCGGGTACCGGCCGATGACGACTCGCTCGACCTCTTCGCCAGCCGCCAGGTCGACCACGCTCAGGTCATAGGAGCACCAGTTCGAGACCAGCAGCATGCGTCCATCAGGGGTGACCGTCAGGTCCTTGGGCAGCGAGCCGACCTGGATGACTCGCTTCCGCTCCAGGGTCGCGACGTCGTACTCGAAGATGAAGCTGC
>JACCYW010000035.1 GCA_013696275.1 Chloroflexota bacterium
CGTCGCCCCACGACCTGGTCGGGTAGTGGAAGACGTTATGGAACTTGGTCTTGCCATCCAACAGGTCCTGGAACATGGCCTCGCGCGGCTTGCCCAGGTCCTCCGCCACGCGATACAGCAGTTGAGCGTGACCGACCTCGTCCTGGACCTTGGCCGTCAGGGCGAGCTTCCGCCTGAGGGTCGGTGCCCGCATGATCCACTCGCGTTCGGGAAGCACGCCCATCAGTTCGCTGTTGGCATGCATCTCCACGAAGCGGAGCACGCTGGAGCGGTACTCGTCGGGCATCCAGTCGCGCGCCTCGACCTTGGAGCCCTGGTGGACATGCGCCACAAAGGCGTCGTAGCGCTCCTCGTGGGTCAGCTCCGGATCGTGGTACGGCAGCCCGGATCGCTCCTCCGGCGAAAGCACCGGGTCGAGCGCAAGCGGGTCGGTCATGGCGGATCCTCCGGTGTCGACTTGAGGGCGTGGATGAAGAGCTCGGCGTAGTGGTCGGCGATCTGGGTCGGGCTCGACCGGCCGTCAGGTCGGTACCAGCCGCAGATGCCGTTCAATGCGTCCAGGATGGCCCGCGTCACGAGACCGGCTTCCACGGTGGCGAATCCTCCGCTCCGCTGCCCGTCCTCGATGACCTGCCGGAACCGGCGCTCGTACGTATCGCGCGCGGCGAGGACGGCTGCTCGGCGGCTGTCGGAGAGGTGGCGCCACTCGTGCAGGAAGACGCTCGCCTGGCCCAGGTCATCGGTCACCACCGCCACGTGAGCCTGGATCATCCGACGCAGACGGTCGGCGGCTGTCAGGTCGGTGTGCTCGGAAACGGCGCTGGCGGCGTCATGGAAGCGACGCGCCGCGCCCTGCACGATCGACCACAGGACGTCCTCTTTGGACGCTACGTGCGCGTACAGGCTGGCCCCCTGGATGCCCGATCGCTGGGCGATGTCGCGCACGCTGGTAGCGGCGTAGCCGCGCTCGCGGAAGAGAGCGCCAGCGACGCTGTCGATCTGCTGCCGCCTTGTCTCGACCATCCGTCAAGCCTACCTAACGTTTGTTAGGAGGTCAAGCCCTGGCGCCACGGTGAAGGACTCAACGCCTTGCCAGCGCCGGGCGTGGGATTCAGGGACAGCTTCCCTTGGTCTCCGGCGTCACCGGTGTCGGGACACCCAGCGCGTCGAACCGACCATCCAGCGAGACGAAGGCACCGCCGTCCTCCTGCCCCACGAGGTGGCTGACCACGATCCGAGGCTCGGGCGTCTTGATCAACCTGAGGGTCACGCGGTACTGGATGGTATGGCGGACGCCGAAGATGGTGTCGCTGTGGGGAGCGATGGCGACCGCCGCCAGGCCATCCCGCCCGAACGTCCAGTCGACCTGATGGCGCAGGTCGGACGCTGGATCGCCCTGGCCAGCCGGTGGGTGGCTGGAGTGCACTATCCCCTGCCACGGTCCCTCCAGCCCGGAGCAGCTGTATGCGTCGGTGACCGTGAGGGTGTCGGTCGTCACGTGCAGGACGGACTCCAGATGCCATGCCACTGCCTGCGAGACCGGTGACGGGATGGGCGTCGACTCCGGTGGCTTGTGGTAGACGATGATGGCGGCGGCGATGCCGCGCGCGTCCAGCAGCGCATCGAGTCGGGCGTTGGCGGCATCCAGGAAGGGCGCGAACAAGCGTCCCGCGAGATCCGAGATGAGCGCTGGCAGCCCCCCCCAGGAGTGACCCGGTGAGCGCTTCGCGGGCGGCCACCACTTCCGGCCGGTGGACCTTCACGTCCTGCAGCATCACGGCTTCCACGGCTTCTCCCCCTGGCGCACCGTCCGGATAGGTGCCGAAGCTCCAGCGGACGACGCCCATGGCGTCCGTCGCCGAGCCTGGGATCATGGGATAGATGAACTGCATGCCGTCCCCGTGGAGGGGTCCCCATTCGACCGGTGCGCCGGCCGCTCGGAAGTCGGGCAGCGGCACCTGCGCCACGCCGGCACAATCCTTGAGGACGTCCGGCCAGTCGGGCAGGTCGCCCGCCGTGACGGTAGCCACGAAGACACCGCTGGGCGATGGGCCACTGGGTGGCAGGACGAAGATCTGCTGGGGTTCCGTGGCCACCGAGACGGCGTACGGCAGGAACGAGGCGACACGCTGCACCAACGAGGTGATGGTGCCGGCGATGAATCGGACCTGCGCCAGCACCGCCTCCGTGAGAGCGCCGACGAGGACGTTCACGAACGCCTCGGCCTTGCTCACGAGCCAGTTCCAGATGCTGACCAGGATCTTGCCCGGCAGGTTCGCTGGCGTAGCCAGTCTGACGGCCGCGAAGAGATCGTGGATGGCCTTCGTCACCCAGCTCGCCGCGTCCGAGCAGATGGAGCCGAGAGCGACCGTACGGGTCAGTAGGGCATCCGCGCTCTGCGGCGCCGCGACGGTACCGCCATCGGTCGCCAGGTCAGACAGGAAGAAGACCAGCACCAGGGCCGGGATCCGGAGGGAGGGAGTGTCGAGCAGATCCTGGCCGGCCATCAGCGCACGCGATGTCGCCGCGCCTGGGGAGTCGACCGACGCGACGTACCCGGCCAGCAACTGGGAGGCGAGCGGCTGGCCATCCTGCAACGCGGCCGGCAGCGTCATGGCGTCGTCAAGCTCCTGCCCGCGGATCGCCGCCCCAGCCCATGACTGGACGGCCAGGCCATGCGTCTGCCAATCGAGCAGACGCAGCGGCGAGGCGACGCTTCGCAGCGCTACCATCGGCTCGACCGACGAGGTGCTGGCGAAGGTGCCGATGCCTGCCCGTGCCAGCGCCTCCATGGCGGCGTCGGTCGTGTCCTGGCTGTACGCCCCGGAACGCAGGCGACCGGCCAGTGCCCAGGAAGCGTCATCGGTCGGCGCCTCCGCCCCCGTCGGCGCCTCCGCCGCAGTCAGCGGTGACTCCGGTGGCCGTGCTGACAGGGCGGCGGAGGCGGACACCGCTGGCGTCGCGGAGGTAGCCACAGGCGAGGTTGAGGGTCGCTCAGGTCTGTCGCTGGCGGTGGCGACCTCGGGCGCTGTGGACGACGGGCGGGACGTCGGCGGCGCTGATGAGCAGCCGATGATCAGGGCTGCCAGGACCACGCTGAGGAGGCGTTGAAGCAGGGGTGCGCATCTCTGGGCTTGATCGATCATCCGATATCTCCGATCCAGGTTGCTTCCGCTATGCGGTCGCAGGGCATGGCCGCGCGCTTGTTGGCGCGGACCAGGCTCGCCCGCGAGGCAGCTCGAAAGAGGCAGAAGACGGTCTCGTCGGCCGTCATCAGGAGAGACCCCATGTGACGGACCTGCTCGCCGGCATCGGTCAGCTGTGCCGCCTCGGCGCGCAGGCGGACCAGGGCCGGGTCCAAGGTCGTGCGCGTGACGCCCGGCCAGTAGCGCTCGACCAGGAACAACCGCTCGCCGGTGGTGATCCGCACGCGGCTCCACCCGCCGGGACGATCATCTATCGGCATGGATCGCGTCTACTAGAGCTCGTCGAAGGGCGAACGGGCGAGCGATGGATGTGGCCATATGGCCACGGTACGGCGGAGCTCTCCGCGCAGCGTCGGGTGATCCCCTACGGATCGGTGTCTACACCACCTCGTCGTGCGATGCGGCGGCCATAACGCGACCGAGCTCGGCGCGTGATCCGATGCCCAGCTTGGAGTACACCCGCGACAGGTTCGCCTCGACCGTCTTGGGGCTGATGAAGAGCCGTTCGGCGACCTGCCGGTTGGTAAGACCGTGCCCCGTCAGCTCGGCCACCTCGCGCTCCGTCGGGGTGAGCGACGCCCCGGCAGACCGGCGTGCACCCAGGCGGCCGGCCTCCTCGACCGCTCGGCGTGACCATCGTGGCGCCCCTAGCGACTGGAAGATGCGCTGCGCCTCGCCGAGGTCGCGCGCGGCAGCGCGGCGC
>JACCYW010000082.1 GCA_013696275.1 Chloroflexota bacterium
CGTGGTCCAGCTCGCGATGGGCCAGTTCTCGCCGCGCATCGTGCAGCGCATCCTGCAGGACAAGCCGAGCCAGCTGGCGATAGGCCTCTTCGTGGCGACTTTCGTGCATGCCATCCTGGCCGTGCGCGAGGTGACCAACAGGGGCGATGGGAGCGGCGATGTGCCGGGCATCTCGGTCGTGACGGCATTCGTCCTGGTCCTCGTGAGCATCGCCGTCCTGGTCATCTACGTGCACCATATCGGGCAGGCGCTCCGAGTGTCGGCGCTCATCGAGCTCGTCGGCAAGGAGACGCGGACGCTCCTCGACCGTGTCTATCCCGACAAGGGACCGGTCATCGAGCCCGAACCAGGCTCTCCCCCGGTCGTGAGAGCCAGGGAATCCGGCGTCATCACCGTGATCGGCTACGAAGCGCTGGTCGAGGAGGCGCGACGGGCGGACTGCAGGCTGGAGCTCGTCCCCTCGCTGGGCGAGTTCGTCCCTGCTGACGCAGCCCTCTTCCGGGTGCACGGAGAGCCGTCCGGCTTGCACGAGGCGCGGCTGCACGAGGCAGTCATCCTGAAGCTGGAGCCGACGCTCGACGAAGACGTCGCCTATGGTGTCCGGCTGTTGGTCGATATCGCCGAACGCTCGCTCGCCGACTCCCCTTTCCAGGACCCCACCACAGCCGTCCAGGCCATCGACCGGCTGCACGACATCCTGAGGCAGCTGGCACGAAGACCATTCCCCGACGGCCGCCACCGCGACGGTACCGGGGAAGTCAGGCTCACCGTGCGGGCGATGAGCTGGGAGGCCTACGTCCACCTCGCCTTCGACGAGATCCGCATGGTCGGAGCGGGCTCGCCTCAGGTCACGCGCCGTCTCAAGGACGCGCTTAGCGATCTCCGCTCGATGGCGCCGGCGGAGCGAGTCGGGGTCATCGATCAGCAGCTCGAGCTGCTCGCGGCCGCCACAGAGGCGTCCATGACCGACGAGCGGGACGTCGAGATGGCGCTGCGCGCCGATCGCGAGGGCATCGGCGTCGCCGCCGGCCGTGACGGGCGCTAGGGAGCATCGATGCGGACCGATGCGCTCTCGATAGCGGCGACACTCCTGAGCTGATAGACCGCGCTGAAACCCTCGTTGACGACCTCTGCGACCACCCGCCGCAGGAGCGCGTACTGAGCACGCACAGCACGAGCCGGTATACGTCGGCCGGGGCGCGCGTCGTTCCGATCCAGGCACTGCTGCAGCGGAAGCATGAAGATGATGGCAGCCGCCGGCCGGCCATGGCGCCACGCCATCGCCATCAGGGGATCGCGCGCCTCGAAGCGCAGGTTGGTGGCATCGACGACGGTCAGGAGTCCCTGGCCGAGCCGGACCTCTGCGGCGGCGTGCAACGCGCTGAACGCCTCATCGGTCGCTGACTGGTCTGCCGGATCGCCGGCCAGGCGGCTTCGGAAGGCGTCGGATGAGAGCACTGCTTCGGGCGGGAAATAGCCGGCCGCAAAGGTCGACTTGCCGGATCCGGACGGTCCCACCAGCAGGACCAGCGCGTCATGCGCCACGGCGATCGGGACCGCTGTTCGATCGGCGGCAGCGTCCAAGCTAGCTCTCACCACCGGGTACGGTCCATATCATCGCTCGACCGTGACTGTTCCCGCGCCGCCCCTGCCACTTGCCCATGGGCGGCCGACGAGTGCTTCCGCTGACCCAGCTGACGAACCTGTCCGTCTACTGGTTGGGTCTTACCGCCATCTGGGCTGGACTGGATGCGACCATCCTACCGACGCGGCTGCGCGAGCTGGTGGGCGACGATCTGCTCGGGACAGCCATCGGCGTCATCACCGCGGCCGGCGTCGTCATGCCCATCCTGGTCCAACCGACCATCGGCGCGATCTCCGACCACACGGTCTCGCGCTGGGGCAAGCGCAAACCCTACATCGTGCTCGGCGCGATGCTCGATGTCGTCTTCCTGTGGGCCTTGGCGACCGCCCAGACCTATCTCGCTCTGCTCCTCTTCTACGTCCTCCTCCAGTTCTCGTCCAATCTTGCCCAAGGCCCGTTCCAAGGCTATGTGCCTGATCTCGTGCCGGCCTCGCAGGTCGGCCGGGCGAGCGGCCTGATGGGACTGATGATCGTGCTTGGCCAGGTGGGCGGCACGCTCATCGGATCGCTCGGCCTCATCCTGCTGCCACCGGGCACCCCAGCGGGCCAGGCCATGTTCTGGCCGACGGTCGGTCTGGGCGTCCTGGAACTCGCCACGGCATTGGTCCTCATCGCACGCGTCCACGATGGCCCGGCCAGTCGCGGCCGCGGCTCGCGGAGCTGGTCGACCATCGCCCGATCAGCTTGGGGTCGCGACATCCTGGCCCAGCGCAGCTTCCTATGGCTCGTCGTATCGCGACTCTTCTTCCTGGCCGGCACCGGCACCATCATCCGCTTCGCCCTGCTCTACCTGGAAAGGTCGATACGGATGACGCCAGCGGAGGCGGGTCTCTTCATCAACGTCGCCACCGTGGCGGTCGTCGTACCGACCGCGCTGATGGTCGTGCCCGCCGCGCGACTCTCGGATCGCTACGGACGAAAGCCGTTGATCTACGTGGCCTGCGCGATGGGCGCCAGCGGCTTGACGGTGGTGGCGCTCGCTCCATCAGTCGCTATCGCTCTGCCTGCGCTGGCCATCGTGGGCATAGGGGCGGGGGCCTTTCTGGCGGTCGACTGGACACTCATGACCGACATCATCCCAAGAGCCAGCCCCGGACGCTTCATGGGTATCAGTAACGTGGGCACGGCCGCCGCCGGGCCGCTGGCAGCCCTGTCCGGCGGCATCGTGCTCGACATCCTCAATGACGCTGCCGGCGACCCCGGCCCGGGGCCACGCGCTGCATATCTCGTCGGCGTGGCCTTCTTCCTGCTCGCCGCGCTGGCGCTTCACCCGGTCGACGCTACGCCGCGGGAGGACGGAGACACCATCACTGGCCCGTGACCAGCAGCCACTCCGCCAGCGGTCGGACTTCCGCCACCCGTTCCCTTGTGCCCTGGTCCATCGCCCCTGCGGCGGCGACGG
>JACCYW010000111.1 GCA_013696275.1 Chloroflexota bacterium
CGCCGCATCGGCGCCTCGGGCAGCCACTTGCGTCGGAGGCGAGCGTCGGTGAAGGCGGCGAATGCCTGGTCGGGCGGGACTCTGACGGTCTTGGTGGCGCTGACGGAGAAGCCGCCACTGAGCTCATGCTTGGCGCGCATGCCGCGTGCGCGTTCATAGCCCACGGTCACGGACTGGGCATACCAGCCATCGATCTCATGCTCCTCGCGGAGCCAACGCGCTATCTCAGGATGGCGCTTCGACTCGGCTCGCCAAGCGTCCAGCAGGTCGAACCACTCCCGCCAGCTCCGGCCGGTGCCGCGCTGGATGGCCTCATCTGACGCTGGCAGCTCCACATCGATAGCCGACGTCCGCTGGGCGGTCGCCAGCGCGCGAGCGTTGGCTTTCTTCAACAGTTGGGCTCGAGCTGCCGTGTACGCCTCTCCGCTCTTGGCCATGCGCGCGCGTACTCGACCCTTGAACGTCTTCTGGATCGGCATCGTCGATGCACCTTCCCTGGCGGCGGTGCTCGGTGACTCACGCTCACGAGGCCCACCGGAGAAGGACGACGGCGACCTTCCCGGGGAAGCGAGTCCCCCTTTGCCCCACAGGACCGACGGCGTGAGCGCCGGAATGGGGTTGGGCGCGGGATGCGCCGACGCCCGCATCATAGTCGGCTAGGTGGCGGCGTGTGCCGCTTCGGATAGAGGGCTAGCATGGCTGACCGATGAGTCCGGGGCCGATGTTCCGTCTATGTAGATGCATCCACCGAATAGAAGGAGGTCACCTGCATGTTGAAAGACAGCCACGTCTTCTCCGGGTTCTCGAGCAACGATATCCCCAAGGCCAAGGAGTTCTACGGCAAGACGCTGGGTCTCGACGTGACCGAGGACAACGGCATGCTGACCCTCAAGCTTGCCGGTGGCAGCAACGTCCTCATCTACCCCAAGGCCGACCACCAGCCCGCTAGCTACACGACGCTGAACTTCGAGGTGTCCGACGTCGACGCCGCCGTCGAGGAGCTCACCCGCGCCGGGGTCTCGTTCGAGCACTACGACGATCCAGCTGGCCCCACTACCGATGGGAAGGGCATCATGCGGGACGCAGGACCGCCGATCGCCTGGTTCAAGGATCCGGCCGGCAACATCCTGTCGGTCATCCAGACCGCCTGACGGCGACGGCGCCGCTCTAGGAGGCTTCCTTGGCGGGAGACTGATCCGCGCCGGTGTCCCGGAAGCGCGCGTCGTGCTGGAACTCCGGCCGGGGCTCTCCATCGTCATCGATGTCGACCTCGGGCGCCTCGCCCTCGTCGCCACTGGTGCCGGTGTCTCGGAAGCGCTCGTTGTGCTCCATGCCTGACTGCTCATGGCGGCTCATCTCGACCTCCCGCTAGTGTCCAGGGACGGCGACAGCATACGGCGCCGGTAGGATCCCATCGGAACCGTGGCTCGATCAACGAGCCTGGTCTGACCCCGGCTCCTCGAGATCCAACTCCTCGGCCAGCCTGTTGACGCGACGACGCAGTTCATGCAGCAGTCGCAGCTGGCGTTCCTCGTCGAAGGACCCGCGCACCGTCGACTTGGCCGCCCTTTCCGCCTCATGCAGCTGGGTCAGGGTGCGGCCCAGTTCGGCGGTCCGTTCGTCAGCCGATGCCATCTCCGCAATGGTCGACGTCCCGGACCGGTCAGCGCATACCGCATCGCCTGTGTTGCTTGCGGTCGCCTTCCGATCCGCTGCTGTGTCGGTCCTGTGAACCGCTCGAACCAGTGCACCGCCAGCACCGGGACGAGGCCCGTCAAGGCCATGAACGCGCCAAGGAGCGGTAGCCGGGGGCGGGCGCAAAAGGACCGGAGCGCCCCCGCACCTGGCGGGGACAGCTCCGGCGACGATGCCAGTCATCCAGGCGGTGCCAGGCCCAGCCACTCGTTGGTCGTCATGGCCAGCTTCCCTGCGACAGCTCGGACATAGCCCCAGCTCGGATGAGGGTCGAGATGGATGCGCCGGAATGCTGTGCGCGTCGAGGGGTGATAGGAATCGCGCCGGCCGATCCACCCGCCGGCGGATCCCTCGAAGGGGCCGGGGGTCTGGAAGACGTCGTCCATGGTGTGGCCCTTGCCCATCAAGCGGCGAGGTATGTTCAGCGACTGGGTCGTCCAGAAGGCGAAGACCGCCGACGCGCCGACCTTCTCGTCCAGGAAGGCGGCAGCGTAGTTGTCGACTCGCCGCGTGGCGACCTTGAGGCTGGGGGTGGACCGGCCCGGTTCGCTGTTGCCAGCGCTGTAACAGGCGTAGTAGAGGATGACCACGGCGTTCCTGGCCAGACGCAGCTCTTGGCGGATCTGGTTGCCGCCGTGCCAGTCCGTCGTCCAGGCCGACGCGCCCTCGCGCGGGTTCAGGCCGAAGCCGTCCTTGGTGGCCTCCTGGAAGGGTCCATACGGGCTCGGCCATCCGTTGCCGTGGCCCAGATAGATGACCAGGTTGGCGCCCCGAGTCTGGGTGCGCACGCGTTCCCAGGTGGCGCGCGGGTGGAAGACGCGAGTGACGCGCATGCCTGCTCGCGTCGCCTGCCTCGCCAGCAGCTCGGCCTGTTCACGGTTCTCGTGCATGCGCTCGCCCGACGGTCCCAGGACGATGACCGCGCGCGGCTGGCGCCCGGCGGCCACGGGCGTGGGATCCAAGGCGACCGAAAGGCCACCGACGACGGCGGCGGCCAGAAGGATCACTGTGAACCTATGGACGCCGCGCCGCCGTGATGGGTGCGCGGGCTCGGGGACGGTGCTCGGGAACGGTTCGCTGACGGACTCACCAGCGATGGGCGGCGCCGGGAAGGCGCCACGGTCGGAACGGCGCTGCATGGTATCTCCTGCCTGCCGGCTGACCCGCACACGGGGCGGTCGACGGCGGCTTGGTCGCCCGGGTCGGGCTGGATGTCTCGCCTGGGGGCGGAGACGCCGGTCGCTCGCGATCTGGGAAGCGAGCTGACCCCCAGAGTGCGGTCACCAGGCCGGCGGGTCGATGACCCGTTGGGCCTACGTCGGACCGGAAGGTCGTCCGCGGGCCCCCTCGGCGGTCGAGTCGAAGTCCGCTACCGTAGGGCAAGCCGCCACCATCAGGGCTGAAGTCGGACCCGCGCCGAGCATCGTCGGTCGTGCCCATCAAGGCTCCGGCGATGTTGCGGGGCTTGCGAGCCGTTACCATGCCCCTCCATGCCCCTCCGGCGCCAGCCCCACCACGCCGCCGACATGACTGGCCTGGCCCATCGGCTGCCTTCGGCCTTGGTCTCCATGAGCCGACCATCGCAGTTGCTGCTCATCGGAGTCGTCTACCTGACCGGCGTGGCTGCCGCCCGCGCGAGCGGTACCGTGGATGCGGAGGCGGCCACGGTCGGGCTCTGTCTCGTGCTCCTGGTGGCGGCGAGCGTGCACTACGCCAACGAGTACGCCGACGCCGAGGTCGACGCGCTCACCCGCCGCACGGCGTTCTCGGGGGGAAGCGGGGCATTGTCGCGCAGTGGCCTCTCGCGGCGGGTCGCCTTGGCGGCAGCCACCGCGACGGGCCTGGCTGGACTCGGTGCCGGGCTGGCGGCCGTGGCACTCGGGTCGATACCGCCCATCGGACTCCTGCTCCTGGGTGTCGGAACCATCGCCGGCTGGCTCTACTCGCTCCCGCCAGCACTCGCGCTCAGTCGGCGCGGGCTGGGCGAGGTCAGCAACGCCCTGCTCGGCGGCCTGCTGCTGCCGGTCTATGGGTACGCGGTCTCCGGCGGTTCAGTACCGGCCTGGATCGTCGCGGCGTTCCTGCCGTTCGCCCTCGTGGATCTCGCCAACGTTCTGGCCACGAGCTGGCCTGATCGGCAGGCGGATGCCGCCGTCGGGAAGCGGACGCTCGCCACCCGCCGGTCGGCCGTATGGCTCAGGTCGGTCAACGTCGTCGCGCTGCTGCTGGCTGGCACTCTGACGGTGGCGATGGTCGGGCGCGCCTATCCCCCGTCGGTGGCGGCGGCAAGCCTCGCCGTCGCTCCGGTGGCAGCCTTCGCCGCGATGCGTTTCACCCGGGTCGAGTCGCCGCTCTGGCCGGTGGCCACGATGGTCGGGCTGATAGCCCTACAGCTGGTCGCGTGGTCGCTGATCCCGCCGGGCTCGTGGAACGCGGCGGCATGATCGTCAGCCGGATCACTGCGGACGTCGTCGCGCGTCGGTGGGCATCCTGGTCGTGACTGCGCCGATCACTGACGTCCGGGTGACCATCGCTGCGCCGCGTGAGCTCGTCTTCGAGATGGCCGCTGCCGTGGGCGGGACCCTACCGGGCGGTCCTCCTCATGCCAGCGAGCTGATCAGTCGTGCGGGTGATCTGATGGTCGTCCGCTACAGTGCGCCGGCGCCCTTCCGCTTCGTCGGCTTCGTCGAGGAGGTGCGACTGACGGCGCCCACGCGAATCGACTACCGCGTGCTGGAGGGACCCCTGGACCGAGTCGAGGAGTGGCTCATCTTCGACGAGATCGCTGGCGGCACCACGGTCACCTATGGCGGCATCGTCGAGCACCGCCTCCCGCTCCTGGGCCCGTTGGTCGCCCGCTTCGTTGCCGTGCCGGCCTACCGCGTGTTCATGAAGCGAACACTGGTCGCGCTCAAGTACGCTGCCGAGCGGCGCGCTGCGCGGTCACGTCGTTATCCGAGGACGGATGCCTCGCCGGCCAGCCAGCGCCCCAGTCCTCCACCCATCGACCACCGGTCAGCATGACAGGGCCAGGACGCGGCGCATGGATGCTTGGATCGCTGGCGATCGTCGTCCCCCTGACCGCCTGCTCTCCATCGGCGGATCCGGCGCCGCGCGC
>JACCYW010000130.1 GCA_013696275.1 Chloroflexota bacterium
GCCCGGACGAAGCGGCTGTCAGCCGCGATATTCACGAGCACCAGTGTCGTGACTGGCAGGATGAGGTGCTTGCCGATGTCCAGGATCGCGTCGATGGGTCTCTGCCCAGCGGCCACCCAGAATTGAGGCGAACCGAAGGCTGGCCAGTCCCGCACCTCCACGACGCCACCCGTCGGCAGTAAGTGGAGCGCCGGCCCGAAGGCGAAGATGAGCATCAGACCGAGCCAGAAAGTGGGCAGCGAGAAGAAGATATAGCTGAATAACGTCAAGGATTGGTCGAAGAGGGAGTAACGCCGGATGGCCGCGTACACCCCGGCCACGATGGCGATGGAGACCCACAGTATCAGGGCGGTCACCGTCAGGAAGAGCGTCGCTGCGGCACGCTCACCGATCATCTCCCCGACCGGTCGACCGGTATCGATGCTGGTGCCGAGGTCGCCGTGCAGGAAACCGTTGTCACCACCGCCGAGCGCAGCCGGCAGGAAGTTAAGGCCACCCTGGGCCGAGAAGAACTGCTGCGAGCCTTCGTTCTGGCAATTGAGGATACCGGACCACCCGCCGAATTGCCGCAGCACCGACCCGATGTCCTTGCTGTCCTCCAGGCACCAGCGCGCTAGCCAGCGCTCCTTCTGTTCCTGGGTGATGCGCGTGTTATTGATGACCGGGCCAGCCGGGCCGCCTGGCGCCAGCTGCATAAGGATGAAGCTGAGGATGATCACGCCGATAAAGAGCGGAATCAGGCCGACGATGCGGCGGAGGATGTACTTGATCATGCTCGCCCTTCAAGCCCCGGTGGGTAGCGCGCCGGCTCTGCGGGGAAAGCCGGTCGGCAGCATCTGGCGCGAATACATGGATGAAGACGAGATCGCGGGGCATAGGCACCCCGCGACCACGCGCTTGGTCAGGCGGCACGACCTGGGCCGTGCCGCCTGCCGCTAGCTTAGGGAGTGGAGAGGTACCAGTCCTCGATGTTCCACATGTCCGAAGAGGTCCCCGGGTTCTTGAAGAAGTTCTCCAAGTTCGCGTTGACCACACGAGCCGAGCTCCGGTAGTAGAGCACGGTCTCGGGCTGCAATTCGGTGTGCAGGGATTGGAACTCGGCACCGATAGCGGCCTGATCGGCCGGGTCGGTGGCGCCGAATAGGCGGTCGAGGACTTCGTCCATCGTCTCGTCGTTGAGGCGGACGTAGTTGTTGCCCTCGCCGTTGTTCTCGTCGGTCGGGATGCGGCTGGAGTGGTAGCCATAGAAGCTACCGAACAGGTCGAACGTCTGGACCCAAGCGAACTCCGACGTGTCGTAGTTGCCGTGGGACAGGTTGCATTCGGCGTCGTTCTCGACCTCGTTCCAGCCCGCGAAGACCGTCTCAGGGGCGGGCGTGTTGAGAAGCTCGACGCCGATCTCCCGGAAGGCCGACGCCAGGAAGTCACCGGAGGTGACGCGGAAGGGGGCACCGGTGTGGCAGTGCAACAGGCTCAGCTCGAGGCCGTCCTTGTCGCGAGTCCCATCGCCGTTGGTGTCCACCCAGCCGGCCTCGTCAAGCATTGTCGCGGCACCGGCCGGGTCGTACACGACGCAGGTCAGATCCTCCGTGCTCCGATAGTAGAGACCTGGAGCGACCGGTGAGCAGGCTTCCTCGGGCGGCTCCGCACCTGGCGAGACAGCCTGGTACAGGGCGGCCTTGTCGATAGCCATCGAGAGCGCGGTGCGAACTGCGGGGTCCGCCAGCGCGGGATGGCCGCGTCCGGGCTCCCGGTCCTGCTGGTTCATGTCGAAGTGCTCGTACTCCCAGGCCACATCCACGAGGAGCTCATGGGTAGCTGGCAGCTGGCCCTCCAGGGCCGGCACGTCGAACTGGAGCAGGTCGGTCGCGACGTCCAACTCGCCGTTGATGGCGGCCGCGATCATCGCGTCCTTGGCGCCCTCGAAGAACCTGTAGATGACGCGATCGAGGTAGGCCGGGGCGGCACGTCCGCTGACCCCGCCCCTGAAGTTCTCATTGCGGACCAGCTCGATGGAGCTGGGGCTGAGGCTGGCGTACTGGAATGGCCCAGAAACGGGCGCGTCAACCGCCGCTGGTCCGACCGGATAGGACTGCTCGGCCGCATCGGCGATCGGGATCGTCTCCATGTAGTGCTGCGGCAGGATGGGCGAAGCGAGCACGCCGTAGAAGCCGGCGAAGCCGGTGCAGAAGTGGACCGTGGCGCTAAGACCGTCCGGCTCGACCTCGAAGCTGTCGATGAGATCCCAACCGGTCGTCCCACCGGAAAGACCCGTCTGGTCGGGATCGATATTCCACTGCCAGGTGTAAGACAGGTCATTGAGGTCGAGTGTCTCGCCGTCGCTCCACAGGAGCCCCGGCTTGATGTCCAGATCGATCTCGAAGCCAGGCGTGTCACCCTGCTGAGCCTCTTCCGGGCAGTCGCCCTTCTCTTCTTCGATACGCACGGTGTCGTCCGAGACGCGCGGCACGGTGACGCCCAGGTCAGGCACCCACTTGCCGTCATGCGAGACCGTCCAGAGTCCCTTCATCGTGGACGCGAACACCTGGGTATTGACGAAGGCGTTCGAGTAGTACGGGTTCATCTGGTCGGGGATCTGCCAGTCGGCGATGACGACGGTCCCGCCCGGCGTGCCCTCGGTCGGCGCGTACTCGGAGCCGAACAAAAGGTCATCTATGCCCGTCCCCGGCGACTCACTCGGGCTGCCAGCAGGCTCGCTGGGGCTGCCAGCAGGCTCGCTTGGGCTTCCCGCGGGCTCACTAGGGCTGCCAGCAGGCTCACTGGGACTGCCAGCAGGCTCGCTCGGGCTCTCCGCCGGCCCGCTCGGCTCGACACTCTCAGCATCGGTTGGTTCGGCGTCCGTCGGCTCAGCGTTGCTCGCTGCAGCCGTCGAGCTCGCCGCCGGTGGCGCTTGACTCGTCGGAGCTTGGGTTGCCGTGCCGCCTGTACAGGCGACCGCGACTAAAAGGAGAGACGCCATCAATGCGACGCCTCGCCGAGTCCGCAGACTCATCAAGGTGCTTCCTCCTCTGTCGGGCGTCGAGCAGCCGTTGTGGCATCCGATCGCCGGTCTCCCAGCCGTCCCGCTACTGGCGCAGGTCTGGCGCACTTCTCCCACGGGACGACCCATAGGTGCCTCCATTATAGGTACCGCTCACGCGTGGATGTCAAGGACGACAGTCTCTCGTTAGGCATCCTTGACCTGCTCGGCGATGATCCGTCGATCCATCCACGGCGTGCGGAAACGTCGACTCGCGTCATCGAGCAGATGACCATCGCAGCCGCGGCTGGCGCGCAGCGCTTGCCTCATCCAACCGACGCACAGGCGCGCTGGACGGCGCCGCCTTCACCCGGTCCGGGTCCTCGTAGGCCTCGCGCGCGATGGCCAGCATGGCCTCGGCGAACGCATCGAGGGTGTCCACTGACTCGGTCTCGGTCGGTTCGATGAGCAGGCACTCGTCGACTATCAGCGGAAAGTAGATGGTCGGCGGATGGAAACCGTGGTCGATGAGGCGTTTGGCGACGTCCAGGGTGCGCACGCCGGTGTCCCGTCGCAGCGCGCTCGCGGACGCCACGAACTCGTGCTTGCACGGCCCGCCGAAGGGCAGCTGATAGCCCTCACCGATCCGGGCACGCAGGTAGTTGGCGGCCAGGACGGCGTCCTCGCTCACCTCGCGCAAGCCGGCCGCGCCGTGTGCCCGCAGATAGGCGTAGGCACGGACCAGCACGCCGACGTTGCCCTGGTAGGCGCGCACACGCCCGATGGCCGTCGGGCGCTCGCCTGGACGCTCCAGGCGATATCCGGCTTCGTCCCGGACGACCAGCGGACCAGGCAGGTAGGCCGCCAGGCGGTCGGCACAGGCGACCGGACCGGCCCCCGGGCCACCGCCGCCGTGCGGTGTCGAGAAGGTCTTATGGAGGTTGAGATGCATGACGTCGAAGCCGGCGTCGCCGGGCCTGAAACGGCCGAGCACAGCATTCATGTTCGCGCCGTCCATGTAGGCCAGCGCGCCCGCCTGGTGAACCGCTTCCAGCAGCGCTTCGATGCGGCGCTCGAAGAGACCGAGCGTGGAGGGGTTGGTCAGCATCACGGCAGCGGTCGTCGGGCCGAGGGCGCGGCGCAGCACCTCGAGGTCGACGCCGCCGTCCGGCGCGGACCGCACAGTCACTGTCCGCGCCCCGGCCATCGAGGCCGTGGCCGGATTCGTGCCATGCGAAGAGTCCGGGACTATCACGTCCCGGCGGTCATCATCGCCGCGCGCCTGGTGATAGGCCCGGATCATCAGGATGCCGGTCAGCTCGCCCTGCGCGCCGGCCGCCGGCTGAAGTGAGACGGCGGTCATCCCGCCGATCTCGGCCAGCTCGGACTGCAGGTCGAACATCAGCTCCAGGGTGCCCTGCGCCAACTGGTCCGGCGAGAGCGGATGAAGTTGGGTGAAACCGTGCAGCCGGGCGGCCCATTCGTTGACCTTGGGGTTGAACTTCATGGTGCACGAGCCGAGCGGATAGAAGCCCGCGTCGACCGAATAGTTGAGCTGCGACAGATTCACGAAGTGCCGGATGACCGCCGGCTCGTTCAGCTCGGGCAGACCCAGCGGTGACGCCCGACGGAGCTCGGTCGGGATGCCGTCCAGGGCGTCCGAGGGAGGGTGGGGCACCTTCCCACCGCCCCGGCCGGGACGCGACAACTCGGCCAGCGTCGGCTGCAGGGCCGGGCCGGCTCCCCTGGCGGTCGCCGCTGGTGGAGCGTCGATGGTCATGCCATCACCTCCCGCAGCGTCGCCGCGAACCGTTCGATCTGACCGAGTGTGGTCGTCTCAGTCGCGCACACCAGCAGGCCATCGCTCAGCTGCGCGTCGTCGGGGTACCAGCGGGCTAGCGGTAGCCCGGCCAGGATGCCGCGATCGAGCAGGGCCTGGTGGACCTGCTGCGCGTGAGGGACCCGCACGCAGAACTCGTTGAGGTAGGAACCGGCGTGGATACGCGGCGCGCCGACCGCCTCGAGCGCTCGCTCCAGCTCGCGCGCGCGGGCCGCCCCCAGCGCCGCCACGTCGCGCAGGCCATGGGGCCCGATGGTGGCAAGGTAGGTCGTCGCGGCTAGCGCGCATAGCGCCTGGTTGGTGCAGATGTTGCTGGCCGCCTTCTCGCGCCGGATATCCTGCTCACGCGCGCGAAGCGTCATGACGAACGCGCGACGACCGTCCAGGTCGCGCGTCTCACCGACCAGCCGGCCCGGGATCTGCCGCATCAGTGCCTCGGTCGTGGCCAGGATGCCCAGGTATGGGCCACCGTACTGGGGCGCGATACCAAGCGGTTGGCCCTCGCCCGCGCAGATATCCGCGCCGTACTCGCCCGGTGTCGACAGCACGGCCAGGGAGATCGGTTCGATGACGGCGATGAACAGGGCGCCCGCCCGATGGGCCAGGCCGGCCGCGTCGGTCATCGATTCGAGCACTCCGAACGCGTTGGGCTGGCCGAGGATGACGCCGGCCACTGGTCCGGCATCGGATAGCAGGGCGGTCTCCAGTGCCGCCAGGTCGGTCACGCCGTCCGGGCCGGTCGGCAGCTCATCGAGGCGCAGGGTGGCATCCCCGAGGTAGGTCCGGGTGACGTCCAGGTATTGACGGTGGATGGCCCGACTGGCCAGGATGCGCTCCCGCCCGGTGGCACGCACGGCCATCAGGGCAGCTTCCGCGGTGGCAGCGGCACCGTCGTAGTGCGAGGCCGAGACCACCGGCAGCCCGGTCAACTCGGCGATGAGCGACTGGTACTCGTAGATGGTCTGCAGGGTGCCCTGGCTGATCTCCGGCTGATAGGGCGTATAGGCGGTGTAGAACTCGCCGCGCGAGACGATCTGGTCAACGGCGGCCGGGATGTAGTGGTGATAGACACCAGCCCCCAGGAAGCTGTCCAGATCGACCCTGTTGCGTGACGCGAGCTCGGACAGCCGGGCCGCCAACTCGAGCTCCGTCAGCGCGTCTGGAAGGTCCAGGTCCCGTGCCCGCATGGCCGCCGGGATGTCCTCGAAGAGCACATCGACCGAGTCGATGCCAAGCGCGCCGAGCATCCGGTGCCTATCGGCCGGGGTGTGCGGACCGTAGGCCAACTGTCAGCCGCCGATGCGGGTCCGATAGGCCGCCGCATCCTCCAGCGCGTCTACCGCCGAGCCGTCATCCAGGCGTACCCGGATCATCCAGCCCTCACCGTATGGGTCGCTGTTGACCAGCTCCGGCGTGCTCGAGAGGGCATCGTTCACGGCCGTTACCTCGCCCGTCACCGGGGCATAGAGATCGCTCGCCGTCTTGACCGATTCGATGGTCCCGAAGACGGAGCCCGACTCGAGTCGGCCGCCCGTCTTCGGAAGCTCGACGAAGACCACATCGCCCAGCTCGTCCGCCGCGTAGGCGGTGATGCCGATGGTCCCTTCATCCCCCGCCCTGCGCAGCCACTCGTGATCGGGTGTGTAGTGCAGGTCGTCGGGCACGTCCATGATCAGCTGGATCCTCCCCGTGGCATGGTGGGCCCGACGACGATCACGGCGGGCGTTGGTAGAAAGGCAACTCGACTACTTCGGCAGGAACGTGCGAGGTCCGGATGCGGACCTCCAGCATGGTACCTGTGGCGGAGCTCGCGCGAGGCACGTAGGCCATCGCGATGGCCTTGCCGAGGGTCGGTGACAGGGTGCCACTGGTGACCAGGCCGATGGGATCCGCTCCGTCCGGGCCATGGACAGGGTGGCCGTGACGAGCGATGCCGCGACCGTGCAGGCTCAGGCCGATGAGGCTTCTGGTGGGGCCCTCTTCCAGAGCGCTGGCCAGGGCGGCACGGCCCACGAAGTCGCTCTCCTTGTCCAGCTTGACGATGCGTCCCTGGCCAGCCTCCAGGGGTGTCGTGGCCAGGTCCAGCTCATTGCCGTAAAGGGGCATGCCGGCCTCCAGTCGCAGGGTGTCGCGGGCACCGAGGCCGGCCACAGCGAGGCCACCTTCGCGGCCGGCCTGACATATCCGGTCCCAGGCATCCAGCGCGGCATCGGCATGCACGAACAGTTCGAAGCCGTCCTCGCCGGTGTAGCCAGTGCGGGCGACATATGCCGGCACCCCGGCGGCGTGCCCTTCGGCGATGGCGTAGTAAGGCAGCGACTCGAGTGGGAGCTCGGTCAGCGGAGCCAGGATGCTTCGTGCCTTCGGTCCCTGGACAGCGATGAGCGACGTGCGCAGCGACGCATCATCCAGGGCCGCCTCGAAACCGGCCAGCCGATGGCGCAGAGCCTCGGCCACGGCTGGCACATTCGCGGCATTGGGGACGACCAGGAAGCGTTCGTCCGCGACCCGGTACACGATGAGGTCGTCGATGATGCCGCCCTGGGGCGTACATATCATCGAGTAGTGGGCTCGGCCGACCTTGAGTCGGGGCGGGTCGCTCACCAGCGCGTAGGCCAGGGCCGCGCCGGCGCCCGGGCCACTCAGCCACAGCTCGCCCATGTGGGAAAGGTCGAAGATGCCGGCCCGTTGACGGACGGCGTGGTGCTCCGAGGTGATGCCGTCGTATCGGACCGGCATCTCCCAGCCACCGAAGCCGATCATCCGGGCACCCAGGGCCACGTGCCGATGGAAGAGCGGCGTGCGCTGCAGCTGAGCCGGCACGACGGTCATGCCATCGCCACCCCGTCGGTCCCGCCGCGGTCCGCGCCGGCCATCGACAGGGCCTGGGCGACGATCGACCACTCGGAGGGGAAACTCATCAAGCCTTCGGCATCGATGGTCAGGACCCAGCGCACCTCGTCGAACTCATGGTCGTGGGCGGCGAGATCGCCACCGATCGACTCCATCAGGAAGTAATGCACCGTCTTGTGGACGCGCCGCCCGCCCACCACGAACCAGTACCGGACGTCCCCGACACGCGCCAGGATGCGCACTTCCAGACCGGTCTCTTCGGCGACCTCGCGAAGGGCGGTCTGCTCGGAGGTCTCGCCCGCCATGGGCGTCCCCTTGGGCAGCGTCCAGGTGATGTTGTCGCGCTCGCGACGCCGCTTCCCGAGGACCAGCTCGAGGCCGTCGGGCGACTGCCGCATGACGATGCCGCCGGCTGAGGTGGCCCGGTCGACGGGCAGTCTCGCCCGACCACGCCGCCTGGAAGTCTGGCCGGTCGCGGCGGGCGTCGTGGACGCCTCCGCCTCCTTCCGGCGCGCTGGCGCCGTCAGCCGAGCCAACGCGCCGCGACGCGCAGTCGCGCTGGCGCGGCGCTGGACCACCGCATCTGCGGCTGCCGCCGAAGGAAGCTGCGGCCTCCCGTGCAGGGG
>JACCYW010000132.1 GCA_013696275.1 Chloroflexota bacterium
GAGCGAGCGAGCATCACGTTGCCGTTGAAGGCATAGATGATGTAGACATCGTCAGCCTGTGCTCCGCCCCGGTTGTCGACGATGAGGTTGCCCGATCGGTCGATCTCCTCGATGGCGAGGGTGCCTACTGGCGCGTACGTCAGGCCGCCATCGGTGGAGCGCTGGACGAAGCTGCCCGTGGGGATCTGCCGGTAGGTCAGGTAGACATCGCCGTTGCGGGCGGTGTCCATCCACTGACGATCGACCGAGACCGGTGACTCGGAGACCGCGTTTCCGATGAAGCTGCGTCCAGCGTTCGTGGAGCGGCCCGTGGAGAAGTTGACCAGCGCCGCCAGACCGGTGTACGAGAGGGTGAAGTAGCCCTTTGAGTTCCGGGTACGGGCCACGCTGATCTCGCAGTCCCCGCCGCCACCTGGCGCGATGCGCCCTTCCGGCGGCAGGCCCAGGACCCGGAATGTATCGCCCTTGTCCTCTGACTTCTGGGCGTACTCTGCGGCGCGACTGGCCCCGAAAGGACCGCACGTGTATTCGTTGCCGTCGCCGTCCACCCGCAGGGATGGCTCGGCCACATCTCGCTGCGGGTCGACCGTGACGATAGGCCCGAAGCGCAGGCCGGTGTCCGGGCCGGCCGGCGGATTGGGCGTCGCGGCGTCCTTGGGGGCGATGTCCAGCGTCACGTCGCCGATGTAGAACTGGGGCAAGATCACGGCGAAGGCGCACGCGTAGACCAGGTATTCGCCCGCCGCGATGGGCTCGGTGAATACGACGACCTCTGAAGGCGAACCGCCGTCGCTGTCGAGGGTGGTCCCATCGGGCGCCTCGACGCGCAGGAGGAGGTCCTGCGTGGCGATGTCACTCGGCTCCGTAGGCGACCAGCGGATACGGAAGCGCAGGGCACCGTCGCGGGTGGCGTAGAAGTTGCCGGGTAGCGGGTTGATGGTGAAGGTGTACAGGTCGGCGTTGACGCCGTCGACGCAATCGGCTGTGCCGCCAGTGCCTGGGGGGACTTCACCGGTGTACTCCCGCGTCGCCGACCCGCCGTTCGCCGGCGCGGTCACCGTATGGCCCGCCGGGTCGGCTGCCAGGGTCACGCCGGCCGAGATCGGCAGCAGCGAGAGACAGAGCAGCAATGCCGTGCCGACACTCAGCCGGCGCGTCCGGTTCTGGACCAGAGAAAGGCTCGTCATCGTCAGATCCCCCGTTCCTCGTTGCGCACGCAAAACGCTATCGGCTCGGTCTGCTCCGGGTCTGGCCGGCCAGATGGCTCGATGCGAACCGGATCGACCTCGTCTCAGCACGACCGCCGGGGCCATGTCACGCTCCTGCGCCACTCGTCCGATTCATCCAGCACTCTAGCACCATGCATAGGGGTGTCAAGCTCCGAACGCATCCCGGACCGCCTGTTTCGCTCCATCCGCGGCGAGCCGAGCCCGTACCTCATTCAAGGTCGGACGTGAGCCGGTTGGTGAGGTTCCGGAACCGCGGTGGCGCTCAGGACTGGATCTTACGAGGCGACATTCCAGAATGAGTGAACCCGACGGCCCTCATCAACGGGTTACCCGCGGCTCGCTCGCGGTCCGCTGCCTTTGACCGGCAAGTCTTCCGCTCCCATCGGAGAAGAGCCGGTCAAGCGAGGTGGGCCAGACGCCGGTACGAAGGCAAGGCTGGCTCGAACGGTGCCAAGCCCCGCGGTTGGTTCATTCATTCCGGCAACCATCCGCCTACACGCCGATGCCGGCCCCGTCGGCGTAGGGTCATCCTCCCCTGATCACCAGGCTCGCTGTTCAGACGAGCTCGTCGGGCACCAAGGTGAACCCCTCTACGGCCGCACTGGTGCCGATCAGGGCAGCGATGACAAGTAGTATGCCGAACGCTTCGAACAACCCGGTCACGCTCCCAGGATCGCCGGGGCCTACAGCGGCTCACCTTCTC
This sequence comes from Chloroflexota bacterium, assembly GCA_013696275.1. Classification (GTDB taxonomy): domain Bacteria; phylum Chloroflexota; class Limnocylindria; order Limnocylindrales; family CSP1-4; genus Palsa-1032. Next base: position 1,933 of record JACCYW010000132.1, read on the forward strand.
CAGCTTCAGCGCAGTGCCGCGACGATGGCCAGTCTGCCACGACGTGGGGCAGACAAAGAGCCCGGGTCGATCGCTCGACCCGGGCTCCGGTTCTCGATGTGAGGGCGGACTAGAAGTCCATGTCCCCGCCGCCGCCGTGGCCACCGTGGCCACCGCCTGCGGCCGCAGCTGCCTTCTCCGGCATGTCGGTCACCAACGTCTCCGTGGTGAGCACCATGCCAGCGATCGACGCTGCGTGCTGGAGGGCGGAGCGGGTCACCTTGGCGGCGTCCACGATGCCCTTTGCGAACATGTCGCCGTAGTCGTCCTTGAGGGCGTCATAGCCGCTGCCGATGGGCTGCTCACGCACAGCCGCCACGACGACGGATCCCTCTCGGCCTGAGTTCTCGGCGATCTGCCGGACCGGCGCTTCGAGCGCCCGCCGCAACAGATTGACACCGACCTGCTCGTCACCCTCGAGATGGAGACTGTCGAGGGCCGGGACGGCCTGCAGCAGCGCCGTGCCACCGCCGGCCACGAGGCCTTCCTCTACCGCCGCGCGGGTGGTCGAGAGAGCATCCTCGATGCGGTGCTTCTTCTCCTTGAGCTCGACCTCTGTGGCCGCGCCGACCTTGATGACGGCGACGCCACCAGCCAGCTTGGCCAGGCGCTCCTGGAGCTTCTCGCGGTCGTAGTCGGAGGTGGTCTCCTCGATCTGCGCCTTGATCTGGGTCATCCGCCCCTTGATCTCATCCTGGCTGCCTTCGCCATCGACGACCGTCGTGTCGTCCTTGGTGGCTACGACGCGCCGGGCACCACCGAAGTCCTCGGGCGTGACTGAGTCGAGCTTGCGGCCCAGCTCCTCGCTGATGACATTGGCACCGGTCAGGATGGCCAGGTCGCGCAGCATCTCCTTGCGCCGATCGCCGAAGCCGGGCGCCTTGACGCCGAGCACCGAGACCGTACCGCGAAGCTTGTTGACGACGAGGGTGGCGAGTGCCTCACCGTCGACATCCTCGGCGACGATGAAGACGGGCTTGCCCAATTGAACGGTCTTCTCCAGCGCCGGAAGAAGCTCCGAGATGCTGGAGATCTTCTTGTCCGTGATGAGGACAGCCGGGTTCTCCAGGACCGCCTCCATCCGATCGGGGTTGGTCACGAAGTAGGGCGAGATGTAGCCGCGATCGAACTGCATACCCTCGGTGTATTCCTTATCGAGGCCGATCGACTGACCTTCCTCGACGGTGATGACACCGTCCTTGCCCACCTTGTCCATGACCTCGGCGATCAGCTCACCGACCTCAGGATCGGCGGCGCTGATGGCGGCGACGGCCGCGATCTGCTCGCGGTCGTCGACCGGACGGGAGTTCTTCTTGAGCTCCTCGACGATGGCCTCGACGCCCTTGTCCAGACCGCGCTTGACGATCATCGGATTGGCGCCGGCGGTAACGTTCTTGAGGCCCTCAGCGACGATGGCCTGGCCGAGCACGACGGCCGTAGTGGTGCCATCGCCGGCGACATCGTCGGTCTTGGTGGCGACCTCCTTGAGGAGTTGCGCACCCATGTTCTCGAACGGCTCGTCGAGCTCGATCTCACGGGCGATGGTGACGCCGTCATTGGTGATGGTCGGCGCACCGAATTTCTTGTCCAGGACGACGTTGCGGCCCTTGGGCCCCAGCGTCACCTTCACGGCGTCAGCGAGCCGGTCCACGCCTCGCTTGAGCGAGCGACGTGCCGTCTCGTCGAAGATCAACTGTTTGGCCACGTTCCTTGCGATCCTCCTTGGGTATCTTGTGCGGGCGGCGGGCGGTCAGCCGCTCAGGCCTCGACGATGGCCAGGATGTCCTTCTGGCTGACGATGAGAAGCTCATCGCCATCGACCTTGAACTCCGTCCCGGCGTACTTGGCGTAGAGGACCTTGTCGCCCTCCTTGACGTCCATCGGCTCGCGCTTTCCCTCGTCGGTAAGGCGGCCAGGACCGGCGGCCAGGATGCTGCCCTCCTGGGGCTTTTCCTTGGCGGTGTCCGGCAGGACGATGCCGCTCTTGGTCATCTCCTCGCGCGGTGTGGGCTGGATGACCACCCGGTCGCCGAGCGGCCGGAGCTTGGTCGCAGTGGCAGTCGCCAACGCGGTTCCCTCCTGTAGGTGACTGATGCGGCTAGCGCCCTGGCCCCTGGCCGTCGGCCGGTGGGGGCGAGCACTGAAGCCGCGTGAGTGATTAGCACTCTCGGGCTGAGAGTGCCAGAAGCTTACCGCAATGGCTCCAGCGCTGTCAACCGCAGGATGTCGCTACGACTCGGCGAGGCCCGGGCGCGTTCGAGCGTGATGATCGTCGGGCGACTGTTTCACACTGGCAGCGATGGTCGCGCCACCTCGTCTGGAGCTCCCCTTCCGGATCCGTTTCGACGAATGCGGGGCGGATGGCATGCTCCGCGACAGCGGACTGCTGCGCTACGCCCAGGAGATGGCCTGGATCCACTCTGAAGCGGCCGGCTTCGACCGTCACTGGTATGCCACGCGGGGTCTGATCTGGCTCGTGAGCGGTGCTGCGATCGAGGTCGACAGGACTTTTCAGCATGGAGAGACGGTGACCGTCTCGACGGAAGTCGTCGAATGGCGCCGCGTGTGGGCCCGTCGACGGAGCGTCTTCGCCCGCCAGTCTGAAGGACGGTCCGAGGGTTCTGCGAGTCGGGCGCATATCGACTGGGTGTTGCTGGGCCGTGATGGCAAGCCCGTGCGCATCCCGGACGAGATCATGGCCGCCTTTCCGGACGTACCTGTGGCACCTTTCAGGCCCGTGCGTGTGGTGCTGGGCGACGTGCCGTCCGCGGCAGAGCATCGACAGCTCGTGGTCCAGGGTCGCGATCTGGACCCGATGGCCCATGTCAACAACGCGACCTACCTGGATCTGGCGGTGGAGAGCCTGGCCATCCTGCCCGGCCCGCCAAGGCATTGGACGATCGAATTCGCACGACCCTCTGGTCCCGGCGAAGCGCTGACCGCTACAGCCTGGTATGAGGCCGACGGATCATGGTGCTATCGCTTGGCGGGCTCGGACGGCAGGGACCGATTCCGGGCCGCCTTGAAGAGCCCATCGTAGGCATCCACCAGGCCGTTACCGAGAGCATCCGCTTCGACACCCCGCTGCTCAGCCAGCCAGTCGGCCGTGACGGCCACCCAGAGCGGCTCGTTGCGGCGTCTCGGTGCGCCGGGCGGCGAAAGGTACGGTGAGTCGGTCTCGACGAGCAACCTATCGGCCGGCACTAACCGGGCCACTACCGCGCTCGACTCTTCGCCGCGGCGGAAGACCAGGCCGCTGAAACTTATGGCCAGGCCAAGCTCGAGCGCCCGTTCTGCGTAGTCGACCGGTCCGGAGAACGAGTGGAGGACCCCGGCCGGGCGGCCTGCCGCCTCCACCTCGCGAAGCAGGTCGTCCTGGGCATCGCGCTGGCCGGGTTTGGACCGGCAGTGGAGGATGACCGGTTTGTCCAACGCCGATCCAAGCAGCAGATGGCGGCGGAGGTTGACCAACTGCACCTCGCGGGACGAGAAGGCCCGGTCATAGTCGAGGCCGGTCTCACCCACGGCCACCACTTCTGGACGACTGGCGAGATCCGAGATGGCTATCCAAGTGGATCCGTCGACCTGGACGGCTTGGTGCGGATGTACCCCGGCTGACGCGTGGACTTGCTGGCGCTGCGCGAGCGAGATCGAGCCTTGGGACGAAACGAGATCCCAGCCGGGCGACAACACCCGTTCGACGCCTTTCTGGCGAGCCGCGGCCAGCACGTCCTCTACGTCATGCGCGAAGGCATCCGCCTGAAGATGGGCGTGCGAGTCGATCAGGCGGACGGCGGCGTTCGGTCGGTTCAGCCCTGGCCCTGGGATGTGTCCTGCCACAGGCCGATCTCGCCGCCCTCAGTGTCGCGGACGACGGCGTAGAAACCCATGCCCGCCGCCTCCATCTTGGGCTCGACCACATCGCCGCCGAGGCCGGGGACCTTGGCCAGGGCATCGTCGATGGAGTCGACGCTCACGTACTGGCGCATCGTCTGGCCTGACATGACCCCTCGCTGGCCGATCGCTCCGCCCGACTCTCCGGGGCCGGACCGGAACATGTAGTAG
>JACCYW010000153.1 GCA_013696275.1 Chloroflexota bacterium
ACGTCGCCATGGGGGTGGTACTTACCCATCACCTCGCCGACGATGGCGGCGCACTTGCGATAGGAAGCGTTCGCGCTGAGGCTCATCTCGTTCATCGTGTAGAGGATCCGTCGGTGCACCGGCTTCAGGCCGTCCCGAACGTCCGGCAGCGCGCGGCTGACGATGACGCTCATGGCGTAGTCGAGATAGGCGCTGCGGAGCTCGTCCTCGATGGGCACCGGGACTATGCGCTGCGGTTCGTCGGTCACCGAGCGGCTCCGGCCATACGGTCACCCTGTGACGCGATGGCCTGCCCTGCACCGGCCAGCGCATCGGCGAAACCCGCGCTGACCTGACCAGCCAGGCTCGTGGCAGGCGCGCCGGTGCGGCGCCTGATATCGGCCAGGCTCTTGCGCAGGGCTTGTGCCGTCGCCTGAGGTTGAGCCGAAAGGGCATCCCGTATCACCCAGGCGCGATGTCCGTCATCCGTCCGGCGCGCCGTCTCGACCTCCTTTTCCAGCAGGGCGGTGACTCCCTGACGGTCGACCCGGGTCCACTCGCGTAGCGCCCAGCCGAGCGCCTTCTGGACGTCCGCATCGGCGTCACCGATTAGTGACTCGATGGCGCTCAGGGCATGCCGGCGCGGGTCGATGGAAGTCCGTTCATGCGCCGGCACCCCGAACGGCATCCGGGCTACCGTGGAACCGACCAATCGCCGTTCCCAACGGTGCGGCGAGTAGACCAGCTGCTCGAGCTCGGCCCAGCGGAATGGCTCGGCCAAGATCCCTCTGGCCACCAGGTCGGCCATCGAATCGACACTTATCCAGTCGTTCGCTGCGCGAGCCAGCCGGCGCAGGATCTGCCACGTCCGCTCAGGGTCGGCCGCGAGGCTGCGCCCGAGCGGGACCAGCGCGAAGAGCCTGATCTCACGGATGGGTGAGCGCACCAGGCGCTGGCCGAGCGAGACCGCGGAAGCCGGACTCGACTCCGCCAGCGGGGCTCGGAGCTGGCGCGCGACGGCGCGCCAGAGGGGCCACCGCACGCCCACCACGGCGCCCGAGCCGGGAGCGACGCGCTCCTGCTCCTGCGCGTAGGCCGGATCGGCGAGGCCTTCGAAGCCGTCCTGGAGCGCGCTCGTGAAGGCTTCCGGGTCATCGATCAGCTCAGCCAATGCCCTGCCGAGGCCGTGCGCCGTCGGAGTCTTCTGTGCCACGAACATCCGAGCCCGTCTGGTGACCTCAGACGTCAAGGTTCTGCACCTGCCTGGCCTGCGCCTTGATCCAGTCGCGGCGCGGCTCGACCTTCTCGCCCATCAGCACCGTGAAGTGATGGTCAGCCTCGCTGGTGTCATCAGCGTCCACCCGCAGGAGCGTCCGGGTGGCCGGATCCATGGTCGTTTCCCAGAGCTGGTCGGCGTTCATCTCGCCCAGGCCCTTGAAGCGCTGAACGGTCAGATTCTTGACCTTCATCTCCCGCACGATGCGGTCCCGCTCGCGTTCATCGTGCGCGTAGCGGGTCTGTTTACCGGTACTGACGCGGAAGAGCGGCGGCTGCGCGATGTACAGGTGGCCGGCCTCCACCAGCTCGAGCATGTTGCGGTAGAAGAAGGTCATCAGCAGGGTCCTGATGTGAGCGCCGTCCACGTCCGCGTCGGCCAGCAGGATGACCTTGTGGTAGCGCAGACGCGACAGGTCGAAGGTGTCGCCGATGCCGGTCCCCAGCGCGATGATCAAGGGCCGGATCTTCTCGCTGCCCAGGACGCGATCCAGGCGCGCCTTCTCCACGTTGAGCATCTTGCCGAACATGGGCAGGATGGCCTGGAAGCGGCGGTCGCGGCCCTGTTTGGCGGAGCCACCGGCCGAATCGCCCTCGACTATGTAGAGCTCGCTCCGTTCCGGATCGCGCTCCTGACAGTCGGCCAACTTGCCCGGCAGTGCCGAGCTTTCCAGGGCGCTCTTGCGGATGACCAGGTCGCGTGCCTTGCGGGCCGCTTCACGCGCGCGCGCAGCGGTCAGCGACTTGTCGATGATGCGGCGCCCATCGCCCGGGTTCTCTTCCAGGTACTGCGTGATGCCGTCGGCGACCGCCCCCTGCACCTGGCCCTTGACGTCTGCGTTGCCCAGCTTGGCCTTGGTCTGGCCCTCGAACTGGGGCTCCATCAACTTGACGCTGACGACGGCGGTGAGGCCCTCCCGCACATCGTCGCCGGACAGGTTGCCGGAGGAGTCCTTGATGATCCCCTGGCGCCGGGCCCAGTCGTTGAGCGAGCTGGTCAGGGCGGCGCGGAAGCCCGTGACATGGGTGCCACCATCGACAGTGTTGATATTGTTGGCAAAGGCCAGCACGTGCTCCGTGAAGCTGTCGTTGTACTGGAAGGCGACCTCGATGGTCGTCGGGCCGTCGCGTCGCTCGATGGAGATGGGCCGCTGGTGCAGTACGTCCTTGTCCTTGTTGAGGTGACGCACGAAACTCACCAGCCCGCCTTCGAAATAGAACGAGCGTTCTCTAGGTGGTGAGGTCCGTTCGTCGACGAGGCTTATCCAGATGCCCTTGTTGAGATAGGCCGATTCCCGCAGGCGCTGGGCGATGGTCTCGAAGTTGAAGTCGAGCGTCTCGAAGACCTGCGGATCGGGCTTGAACGCGGTGGTCGTTCCTTTGCGCTCGCCAGCTGAGCCGATCGCCTTGACCGGCCCGGTCGGCTCGCCGCGTACATACTCCTGCGCCCACACCTTGCCGTCGCGGGCGGACTCGACCCGCAGCCACTCCGACAGGGCATTGACGACACTGACCCCGACGCCGTGAAGACCTCCCGATACCTTGTAGCCGCCACCGCCGAACTTGCCGCCAGCGTGCAGCACGGTGTGCACCACCTCCATGGCGTCCTTGCCGGTCTGTCGCTGGCGCCCGACCGGCACTCCCCGTCCGTCGTCGCTGTTGACGATGCTGCCATCGGCAGCGATGCGCAACTCGATACGCGATGCGTGGCCGGCCATCGCCTCATCGATGGAGTTATCGACCACCTCCCAGACCAGATGATGGAGGCCCCGACCGTCGGTGGAGCCGATGTACATGCCCGGCCGGCGACGGACGGCCTCGAGCCCTTCGAGTACCTGGATGCTCTCTGCCGTGTAGCCACTGGCGCCGCTCCTGACGCGTCGGGTGGGTCGCTCTTGGCCAGCGGCACCCTGATCAGGCGCCCGACGCAGTGTCTCGGTCATCGGTCAGCGCCCGTGAGTCGGTCGTAGAGGCGGGCAAGGTCGTCCGCGTCGTAGTAGTCGATGATGATCTGGCCGCCGCGCCGCCTGGGACGCAGCACGACCTTGGTGCTCAGCGCAGAGCGAAGGCCCGCCGCCAGGTCATACACACCGGGGTCGCTCGGCGCGCCAGGCGAGCCGTTCGACCCAGCGGCGCCCCCTCCGTCGGAGGATGCTGCCCCATCTGCCGCTGAGTCACGGGCCAGCGCCTCTGTCCGGCGCACGGAGAGACGGCGACTCTCCACGATGGCCAGCAGCGCTTCCTGTCCCTGGTCGGTGGACAAGCTGGCGATGGCGCGACCATGACCCTCCGATATCCGGCCCTCCTCCAGTGCCGACTGGACGGCAGGGGCGGCATCGAGCAGGCGCATCGTGTTGGCTACGGCCGACCGAGAGCGGCCGACACGTGCGGCTATGGCGTCCTGCGTCAGCAGGAACTCATCGGCCAGCCGTCGGAAGGCGCGCGCCTCGTCCATCGCGTTGAGATCGCTTCGCTGCAGGTTCTCCACCAGCGCCAGGGCCAGTTGCTGCTGTTCGTCAACGGTTCGGACTACCGCCGGGATGCGCTCCTGGCCAGCCAGTTCAGCGGCCCGGAGGCGGCGCTCCCCGGCGATCAGCTGATAACCGCCCGGGATACGGGTAACGAGTACGGGTTGCAGGACGCCGTGCTCTGCGACGCTGGCGGCAAGCGCCGCAAGTTCCGATGGATCCAGGTGAGCACGCGGCTGGAAGGGGTTGCTACGAATCTCAGCGATGGGGATCTCCCGGCTGCCTTCCTCGCCGACGGTCGGGATGAGTGCCGCCAGGCCGCGGCCCAACCCACCACCTGAGCGTCTGACGTCTGCTGTCACGGTGTCGTCACCCATGAGGGAGCCGGCTCGGTCGACGGTCGAGGGCCCGTGACTGCGCTGCCGTCACGGGCAAGCAGCTCGCGCGCCAGAGCCCGGTAGGCTTCCGCCCCGCGCGAGGTCGGCCCATACAGGGCGATGGGCCGCCCATAGCCGGGTGCCTCCGCCAGGCGAACGCTGCGAGGGATGACCGAGTCGAACACACGCCCGCCGAGATGCTGCCTCACCTCGGCGACGACATCCGTGCCCAGGGTGGTGCGGCCATCGAACATGGTCAGGACGACGCCCTTCAGCACGAGCCGAGGGTTGAGCGTGCGCGTGACGAGTTCGATCGTGGACAGCAACTGTGTAAGGCCTTCCAGGGCGTAGTACTCACATTGGATGGGCACCAAGGCGCTATCCGCGGCGGCCAGTGCATTGAGCGTCAGGAGTCCCAGTGATGGCGGGCAGTCGATGAGCACATAGTCGTACGAGCTCGCTGCGC
>JACCYW010000156.1 GCA_013696275.1 Chloroflexota bacterium
CGTTCCGCATAGAGCGTCTCCAGGATGCGCATGCCGAGCCGTTCCTCGAGTTCGAAGAGGACGCGGATGCCGGCCAGGTTCACGCCCAGGTTCTGGGTGAGGTGCCTGATCCAGAGCACGCGCCGGACGTCGTTCTCCGAGTACAAGCGGATATTGGTACGCGTCCGCGCCGGGCAGACCAGGCCTTCGTACTCGTAGATGCGAAGCGTCCGGGGATGTACCCGCACAAGCTCCGCAGCGACGCTGATGACGTAGACCGGACGGCCTGGATCTGACACGTCGGCTACCCTAAGACCTGACAATCCCATTGTCAAGAGTCCGATATGTCGACTGGTCCGGCGGGCGGCCCCAAAAGGCTGCCGTTCGACCGATGCTAGGCGGTCGACCCCTGCGGTGTCGCCCCGATGAGAGCGCGGTGCAGCTCGGACTCGGCGTCGCTGCGCGCGATGGCCAGGACCTTATCGCCGGCCTGGAACGAGGTATCGGGTTTGATGGCGACCGCGTTGTCGTCGCGGATGAGAGCGAAGAGGGAGCAGCCGTCGGGAAGGATGATGTCCCCCGGCCGCCGGCCCACGGCCGGCGAGTCATCGCCGATCTGTGCTTCGAGCAGCTCCAGGTCACCACTCTGGAGTTGCGCCAGGTGGAGCAGCTCGTGGACCGGGATGTCTTGCTCGATGGCCGCCAGGGCCATGCGAGTGGGGCTGATGATCTCGTCCACGCCCAGGTGTCGGAAGAGCGACTCGTTGCGCGGGTTGTTAACGCGGGCGATGGTGCGGGGCACGTCGAAGTGATGCTTGGCCATCTGGCAGACGACCAGATTGTCCTCATCGTCGCCGGTCACGGCGGCCACGATCGCGGCTCGATTCGCTCCCGCCTCGGCCAGGTGCTTGCCCTCGCAGCCATCTCTCTGGAGGACGATGCTGCCGACCTCGTCGGCGATCTGACGCGCCCGACGGCCGTCCTTCTCCAACAGCACGAGCTCGTGGCCGGCGGCCAGCAACTCCTTGGTCAGGTAGTAGCCGACCTTGCCGCCGCCTACGACGATGACGTACATGGCTCAGCCCTCCCGGGCGGGCAGGCCGGCCGAGGGCGAGGCGCTCGGACCGGTCGGTGCGTTGGTGGCAAGCGCTGTGACGGACGGGCTGGCACGCCCTGTCGAGGCGATGGCGGCGGCCTGGCTGCCAGGCCGGTCGTGTCCTCCACCGGGGTGATGACCGGTCGGTGCCCGGACCCCGCCTATGGTGGCACCGCTGGGGAGACCGGCGAAGACAGCCAGCGCATCCACCAGGAGCGAGGTCCGGCAGATGGTGGCGATGCCCATCGCGGCGTAAGCCTCAGCCCGCACAGGGTCATTGATCTTGGCCACACTGCGCGTCGCGCCGAGCGACTCGGCGGCCATCTGGGCGGCCAGGACATTGCGGTTATCGCCCTCCGTGAGGGCCAGGAAGAGATCGGCTCCCTCCGCACCGGCCCGGCGCAGCACGTCCTCGTCGGTGCCATCGCCACGGACGGCCCGGCCCGAAAAGTCCTCTGGCAACCTGTCGAACGCCTCGGTGCGGGCGTCGACGATGGTCACCTCATGACCGGCGTTGGCGAGCTGTTCAGCGAGTCCGGCCCCGACCCGGCCACAGCCCACGATGAAGGCACGCATCTGTCTTGGTATCTCCCTTTCCTCCAGCCCCTTGGCGTCAGCCGGTCGTGCCGTAGCTCACGGCCAGCGTCTCTGGACGTTGGGCGCCTTCGGCGGGCATCGGTTCGCGGACCACGATGACACTACAGGTCGCATTCTGGAATACGTACGGGATGGTCGACCCGATGGCGAAATCACCGCCGAAACGCTGCCGGTAGGGCAGGCCGATGATGAGCAGGTCTGCTCCCAGTTCAAGTGCCTCGTCGACCAGCGCGGCGGCGACGTCGCGTGCCTGCAGAAGCTCGGTACGGAGCGAGCGGCCCTGTCTCTCGGCCACCAACTCTGCCCGATCGAGGACGCCCGATGCCCGCTCAGAGGTAGCCGCCATGTCTTCCGAGAGGTCGTGACGCCAGTCCACCTCGACCACATGCAGCGCCACCAAGTCGGTCTTGCGGTCGGTCGCCATCTCGCAGCCGAGGCCGACCACCAGGTCGTCCGTGGAGGCGCCGTTGACGCCCATGACGATGTGCTGGTAGAGCCCCGCCTGGGGCTTGTGAGGCATCGCCGAAGCCTACCATCGGGTGATCTCGTCGTGCCCTTGCTACCAGCCCACAGAGAGCCGGTCGATGAGGCGACCGGGCAGCCCGGCTTGCTCCATCAACCTCTGCACCTCCGTGATGTCATAGCGAACGCGGTGCCACTGCGCGATGCCGAGCTCGGTATCGATGACCATGCCACACGCGCGCGGGTCACCGTCGCGTGGCTGCCCCACCGAGCCGGGGTTCAGGATCGCCCGTCGCTCGTCCAATCGCACGGTCTCACCCTCGGATGGAGCTGACATCTCGACCCGATGCGCCACCGGGTCCTGGTGGAAGACCAGCGGGATGTGGGTGTGCCCGACAAGGCAGTAGCGGGTATCGAATGCGCTCAGGTTGGCGCGGGCGATGGCTGTCGTGATGAGGTACTCCCAGGTGGGATCGCGGGGACTGCCATGGACGAGCGTGTAGCCGTCGTTCACCACGCGCTCCGGCAAAGCGGCCAGCCACGCGCGGGTCGACGGGGAGATGCGCCCGGCGCTCCACTCGACCGCCGTTCGAGCATCATCGTTGAAGGTATCGGTCGCGAGCTGACCCAGCGCCGCCGCGTCGTGGTTGCCGCGAACGCCCGTCGCCCCGACCTCTCTCAGACGGGCCACGACTTCGTTGGGCTGCGGCCCGTAGCCGACCACGTCGCCCAGCTGCCAGACCTGGTCGAACGGTGCCAGCGCCTCTAACACGGCTTCGAGTGCCGGCAGGTTGGCGTGGATGTCGGAGAGGACTGCGACGCGCATGGCCGTCAGGTTAGCGCCGGTCCGGCTCAGTGCTGGCGGCGCACCAAGACAAGCCGGTGATCGGCGAGCGGCGCAAGGGTCACCTGATGCACCTCTGGCCGCCGACCGCCCAACCGACCGACCGTCACCTGTGCTTCCTCGAGCTCGCGCGCCAGCGACCCGCGGCCATCGTCACGTTTCCAGCAGATGAGGCTGCCGCCTGGGCGCAGGAGAGGCAGAGCCAGCTCGGCGAGGCGCTTCATGCGGGCCACGGCGCGGACGGTGACAAGATCCCACGCCTCAGCGTGGTCACCGTCCGAGGTCAGTTCTTCCGCCCGGGAATCGATCACCGCCAGGGTCGGCGGCGTGCCGCCGGCCGCGCGCATCGCATCGCTCACAGCGTGCGCAGCGACGGCCAGGAAACGCGCCTTCTTCCTGATCGAGTCGACCAGGGCGGCCTCGCCGACCAGCCCCGCCACGGCCAGGGCGAGGCCGGGATATCCGGAGCCGCTGCCCAGGTCGATGAGCCGGCACCCGGGCGGCACGAACGGCAGCGCGGTCAGGCTGTCGGCGACGTTCTCCAGGGCCATCCGCTCGGGCGTTCGGTGGGCGGTCAGATTGATGGCCTGATGCCAGACGGTGAGCAATCGCGCGTGAGCCTCTATGGCGTCCATCGCCGGGCGTGGCAACGTGACATGCAGCTCGCGCAGAGCACTCGCGAGCGTGTCATGGAAAGCAGCTGGAAGCGCGGCGGTGGCGTGCGCATCGGTCGGCAGTGCGCTCCGCTGTGACCACCGGACCGACGACGGACACGCCCCCCGCGGCTCGTCTTCACGGAGGCGAGCCGACGATGATGCGGAAGAGCGCTCCTGTCGCCGAGTCCGTGGGGCACCTATGACGTTTCTGTCTTCCGCTCCTCGCCGGCCATCATGGACGGATCCCTCCGACCACCGTCTCGAGTGGCGTTACCGTACTCGGTCGCCTGCGGCACGCGGCCGTCAGGGGTGCACAAGGCAGATGGTCGTCCTCGAGCAGGCGGGATACAAGGGGCTTATCCACTAGCTGGCAAGGGATGGTCCAGGTAA
>JACCYW010000163.1 GCA_013696275.1 Chloroflexota bacterium
GCCGGTGCCCTGTACCGCGCCCCATGTAAGCAGCTCAGCCAGCGGCGGTCCGCCATTCCCATCGATCCCGTACGGATACAGGTGCCCCAGTTGGGCCGCCAGTCGAGCGGCAGAGGCGGGCATGAAGGGCGCCGCGGCCAGCCCGATCAACCGGCACGCTTCGACCAGATCACCCAGCGCGCCATCCAATCGTTCTCGAGCCGGGCCATCGCCCTCGGCGGCTGCCTTGGCGAGTACCCACGGCTTCTCGGAATCGACGAAACGGTTGGCCTCACCGATGTAGGCCCACAGGGCGGCCAGTGAGTCGTGCAGCAGGAGATCATGGAAACCCCTGTCGAAGGCTGCTGCTGCCTGCACCCAGCCGGTGCATAGCTGCCCATCGGCGGTGGGCGCTGGCCGCTTGCCACCCAGATATCGGGCCGCCATGGTGACGGTTCGATTGATGAGGTTGCCGAAGTCGTTGGCCAGGTCCGCGTTGTAGCGCCGGATGAAGCCCGACCAGGACACGTCGCTGTCGCGGTCGAAGGCGACCTCGCGGAGGAGCACGTAGCGCGTCCCGTCGCTTCCCAAAGCGTCGACCATATCGATCGGGTCGAGGAGATTGCCGCCACTCTTGCTCATCCGCTCGCCTTGGGCGACCAGCCAGCCGTGCACCCAGACCTTTCGCGGCAGCTGGATGCCTGCGCTCATCAGCATCGCCGGCCACATCACCGTGTGAAGCCGGTTGATGTCCTTGCCGATGATGTGCACGTCGCACGGCCACCATCGGGCGAACGACTGAGGGTCGTCTGGAAAGCCGGCTCCGGTGATGTAGTTGATGAGCGCATCGAACCAGACGTAGACGGTGCCGGCAGCGGGATCCCATGAACCGTCGGATCGCTGCGCCGACGAGCCATCAGGCATGATCGGGAACGGGATCCCCCACGTCGCTCCGGCCCGACTGGCGGAGAAGTCCTCCAGGCCGCCCCTGATGAAGCCCAGCATCTCGTTGCGCCGGTACTCCGGTCGGACCCAGTCCGGGTGCTCGGCGAAGTAGCGCTCCAGCGGCTCCTGGTAGCGCGAGAGCCGGAAGAACCAGTTCTGCTCGCTCAGCCACTGGAGCTCCACGCCGGGGTGGTTCGGGCAATGCACTCCCGTCGCGTCCTCGACCACGTCACCCTGGGCCCTGAATCCCTCGTTGGGGCAGTACCAGCCTTCATAGGTGCCGGGGTACAGGTCACCGTTCTGGTAGCAGCGCCGGATCACCTCGTGGACGGCCCGCTCATGGTCAGGATCGGTCGTGCGGATGAACCGGTCCGGCGCGATGCCGAGCGCATCCTCGGCGGTCCGAAAGAGGTCGACCATGCCATCGACGAAGACCTTGGGCGCCAGCCCCTGCTGGGCCGCTGTCATCGCGATGTTGACGCTGTATTCGTCCGTGCCGGTCAGGAACCGCGTGTCGTGTCCCTGCATCCGATGCCATCGCGCGATGACGTCAGCGCCGACCACCTCATAAAGGGTGTGGACGCCCGGTCGGTTGTTGGCGTAGGCGATGGAGGTCGTCAGGAAGTAGCGTTGGCGCTGGTCCATGGGGAGAGCGATGGTAGCAGCGGCCGATCGACCCTAGAACCGGTGTCGTCGATCCTGTGCGTCGGCTCCCCGAGCAGGTGGGCCATCGCAAGGCTGTCGGCTACGAGGATGGTCCGGCCAGCGAGCAGACGGACCGGCGAACGGACTGATCACCCTGCGTACATGCGCTCCAGGGGTCGATCCGTCCGGCCAGCGGCCCAGCGGCCCGCCGAGCGCTCCGTCCGAGCCCTCCAACGGCTGGTTGGTCCGGCGAGCGGCCCACATGACGAGCTGTCGCCGCGTGGATGTGCTCTCGGGCCACGCGAGCCAGCCTTCCGCTCCTCCACGGCAACCGCGGGCTTGCCGCGCTTGGCGCGCTAGCCGCGCTTGGCGCGGTCCTTGACCTTGCGCCGTGCCGCCTCACCGCGCGCCCAATCGGACGCCTCGCGAGTGCGGCTGGTGGCGATCTGGCGATGCAGCTCCGCCTGGAGCAGGGAGTGACCTTCCGTATCCGACCCCTGCTCTGTGTCTTCCGGGTCGGGCAGGGCTTCCTTGCGCTGCTCCCTCATATCCTCGTCCATGGTGACCTCCTCCTGATGCGTGTCCGTCGATGCTAGTACGCCGCGCCTGGCTGGTCTGTCAGCTGGCCGACAGGCCGCCCGCCGTCTGGGCGACCGGAGCGGCCGCCGGATCGTCCGCGACCGCCGCCAGGACCGCCTTGATCTCGAACGGTGTCAGGCCGGGATGCTTGGCGGCGATGAGCGCGACGATGCCCGCGATGTGTGGTGCCGCGAAGCTGTTGCCGGTCGCCACCGTGCTTCCGCCGTCCCGCCAGGCGATGGGCACATCCACGCCCCACGCACCGAACTCGACCGGCGGCGCTGGGTTGTAGTAGATGCGCCACGGGTCGGCGAAGGCGTGAGCGGCGACCGAGAAGACCGACGAGAAGAGCGATGGATAGCTGGCGCCAAGTACGTTGTTGGCAGCGCTGACAAGGGCCAGGCCACGGAAATATGCCCGGTCCACGATCTGGTGGAAGGCTGGAAAGAGCGCATCACTCTTGGATGACAGACTGAGGTTCGCGACCTGCACGCCACGCTCCACGGCCCACTCAAGGCCGGCCAGGAAGGCGGTCCCCTTGCCGCGCAGGTCAGCGCCCAGGACGCGGACCGAGATGAGCTCGACCTCTGGTGCCAGACCGAGGATGATGCCGCCGCAGGCTGTCCCGTGGCCGAACAGGTCGCCAGCGTCGTCAGGAACCACGCGTGGCTCGCCATCGACCATCTCGACGGCCACGCTCTCCACGACCCGGCCGACCAGCGCTGGGTGCTGCCGTTCCAGTCCGCTGTCGATGATGGCGACCGTGACACCCGCGCCGGTGGAGCCAGCCCACGCCCAGTCTCGATCCAGGCGTCCCAGCCGCACGGCGCGGCTGAGGCCCGACAGGTCATCGCCAACGAACGGCTCCGACCACGCTGGGAAGGGCGTGTCGCTCATCTGATCGATGGCTGCGCGGCGGGCGCCGTCACGTCAGGGACGAAGACCCGGCCGGGCGGCACGCCGGGCAACGACCTCCAGGATGTCGCTCACCAGCCCGACCTCCCGATCGGTCATGCCACTCAGTCGACCGACCAGGTCGACCAGCCGCCAGAAGGGCGAATCCTCGTCGCGATCGAGAGCCAGGGCTGAGGCCGACACCAGGCTCTCCACGGCCGCCTCATCGAGCTCGGAGCCAGCCAGGCCACGCAAGACCTCAGCAAGGAGCCGCGATGTGTCGCGCTGCACACGAGTCGCGTTGATGGCCGCGGCGGCCTGCGCGGCGAAGACGCCCAGCAGCTCCATGTCGCGGAGCGTGAAGGTCGCGGTAGTGCGCTTGTCCAGCACTTGCAGGACGCCTACAGGCACCTGATCGTCCACGAGCGGAACGGCGGCGATGGAACGCGGTACATACCCGGTGCGCTCGGCGGTCGCCCGGTCGAACCGCGGGTCGCTCATGACGTCGGAAAGGGCGAGCGCCTGCGCGGTCGAGAAGACATAGCCCACGATGCCCTGAGAAGGGGCGACCGAGAGGCCTATCGCGCCTGCCCCTTGAGCGCCGGCCGCGACACGGAATTCGAGTCGGTCGGGGTCACGCTCGAAGATGGCGATCGAGGACGCTTCAGCGTCGAAGAGGGTGACCGTCGCGTCCACGATGCTCTGGAGCAGTGACTGCTCCACATCGCCCTGGACCCGGCGAGCTATCGCAGAACGCCGCACCACCGCCTGGAGGGCGAGTAGCGCGGCGTTCGGAGCCTGATCGTCCGCCGCCATGGCCGACGATGCTTCGGCTAGCTAGCGGAGCTGCGAGCGGCTGCCGTGCCCTTCCACGTCGTCCGACTCGTCGCCGGCCGCGCGGAGCTGCGAGCGGCTGCCGTGCCCTTCCACGTCGTCCGACTCGTCGCCGGCCGCGCGGAGCTGC
>JACCYW010000182.1 GCA_013696275.1 Chloroflexota bacterium
TAACTGGCCAGCACCTGAAAGTCGTGACCCAGGTACCGCTCGATCGTCCGCGCCTTCGCTGGCGACTCGACGATCACGAGGTTCTTGGTCATCGGCCGGGAGTGTAGCACCGGGTATCCGTGCTCCCGGAGGCACGCCCATCGACCGCTCGCTCGTGCATCGACATGCAAGCAGGCTAGCTGGTGCCGCTCTACGGCGGCTTCACCCTGGCTTTGGTGCCGCTCCAGCAACGGGATTGACAGGTCGACGCCGAAGGGAACGATCCATGGGAACGACCAAGATCATTGCCGAGCCAGGCATCCAGCAGGTCGATATGGAGCGCGAGTTCGATGCGCCCCGCGATCTCCTCTTCCGTGCCCACACCGACCCGGACCTGCTCGTCCAGTGGCTGGGCCCGCGCGACGAGAAGATGAGGCTGGAGCGTCTTGAGGCCCGAGACGGCGGGACTAACCGCCTCATCTTCAAGGGCTCGGACGGCAACGATCACGGCCTCCACGGCGTGTTCCACGGCACCCCCTCGCCAGAGGGCATCGTCCAGACCTTCGAGTACGAAGGGACGCCTGGCCACGTCAGCCTGGACTCCATCACCTTCGCCGTACGGAGGTCCCGCCGGCTCACGACGATCGGGGAGCGGCGAGGAGCGGGCCGGCCGGCAGATATGAAGGGCCCATCGCCTGCACCCAGCCCCGCATGAGCAACAGGGTCAGGGCTCCGGACACGACCGGCGCATCCAGGCCGGTGGCGCTGACCAGCGTGTCTGGGGAGACTGGCCCGGCGGCGATCCGCGCGGCGACGGCCCTTTCGGTGGGTCCCAGGAGCGAAAGTGCCGCCTCCAACGAGAGCCTGGGGGCACGCGCCCCCGCTTCGCTCACGCGGGAGTCCAGCCCCAGGTCTACGATCATCTCGTCCAGGCCGACCAGCGGACGAGCCGGCGTGTCCCTGAGGAGTCCAAGGCAGCCGGCTGTCGCCGGGTCCCCCGGCCGACCTGGCGCGACCAGGACGGGACGGCCCTGCTCGAGCGCCAATCCGGCAGTGATCAGCGCGCCGCTGCGGGCTGGTGCCTCGACCACGATGGTGGCGTCGGCAAGAGCGCTGATGATGCGGTTGCGACGCGGGAATGTGCCCCTGGTCGGGACGCCATCAGGCGGATGCTCGCTGACGACCGCACCCGACTGGCCCAGGAGGGCCTGTACCAGCGCTCGATGGGCCCGCGGGCCAGGGTGAGCGTGACCGCCACCGATGACAGCGACCGTACGGCCGCCAGCAGCGACGGTCGCAGCATGCGCGGCTCCATCGATGCCGATAGCCAGGCCGGAGACCACGACGGCACCGACCTCTGTGAGGCGCTTGGCGATCCTCGCCGCCAGGACCCGCGCGGCGGGGGTCGGTCGACGGGTACCAACCACAGCCACCATGGTCGGCGCGTCGATGGCTGAGCGGTCGCCCCAGCCGTGCAGTGCGGCCGGCGGCGGGTCCAGGATGCGCAGGCGTACGGGGAACCCCTGATCGAGTGGCGTGATGGTCCATAGCGACATCTCGTGAAGGCGGCGGCCAACGGCCAGCGGCTCCCGGACGGCCGCCCTCAGTCCCTTCGAGGCGAGCGCCGTCAGCCGCGCCTCGCCCGCGTCTATGCGCTTGCCAGCGGCGACCTCCGAGAAGACCGCTGCCGCTCCGCCGTACCTCTCTATCAGCGCCCAGAACGTCCGCTCACCGACACCTGGCACGGAGGCCAGGGCGATCCAGGCGTCGCGCTCGGTCAGACCTGCGTCAGCGACCGTCATGCCGCCAGACCCGGCAACACGAGCGGGTCCCGCAGGCCCGCCGCGGCCAGGAGGTCCGTCTCTTCGACTCGTTCATGACCGGCCAGGTCGGCGATCGTCCGGGCCACCCGCAGAACGCGATGCACGCCACGCCCGGTCATCCCGGCGCCGGTGGCGAGGTCGGTCATGAGGGCCTTCTCGCGCGTTCCGAGCCGGCAGGCATGGACCGCGGCGCTTCCGGCAAGGTGGGCGTTCGCGCGGCCCCGATTGCGCTCCAGCGCCCGCTCGCGTGCTGCCCTGATGCGCTTGGCGACCACGGCGCTGCCCTCGCCGACAGGTCCGGCGACGAGCTCCGCAGGGGCCATGCGTGGCATCTCGATACGCATGTCCAGTCGGTCAAGGAGCGGTCCCGACACGCGACGCACGTAGCGGTCCGGCTCACCGTGGGCGCATCGGCAGGTCCGCTCCGAGTCGCCGTGCCAGCCGCAACGGCAAGGGTTCATGGCAGCCACGAGTTGGAGCCGGGCGGGGTAGCGCACCGACCCGCGCGCTCGCGATAGCTCCACCGTGCCGTCTTCCAGTGGCTGACGCAGCGCATC